>JAEZZE010000011.1 GCA_023418755.1 Bacillota bacterium
TACTCGCGATAGGCCTGATGGAACAAAGCTTCGAATTGTCCGTGTTGATCCCGAAAATGCAGCCAGCGCCGCGAGCGGCATCCAGCAACCGCATCCCCAACCGCATCCCCAACCTCTGCGCCACCAGCGTCCCCGGCCACATCCTCAATGCCAACCGCATCTCCAACCGCATCCTTAATCTCTGACCCGGCCGCCTCCGCAGCCGAATTTCCGTCCGCGACCCCGCCAGCCAGCAAGCGGCTTAATTCCGACTGCTCGGAAATCCATAGGCGCAAGCTGTCCAGCGTGCGGACATCGAAGATGCAATTCAGCACGACGAGCGGCTCCGCTTGGCCCGGGGACGCCGGACGGAATACATGCGACGTTCCGACCGGAAGCACGAACAGATCGCCCTTCCGCACGCAAGTCGTCTCGTTATCCGCGTAATGGCAACCTCGGCCCTCCGCGACCAGACTCAGCTCCACGAAGTCGTGGCTATGCATCGCCGTGTCGAAAGCTTCCGTCTCCCTGTTCAGGAAGATGCCGAAGCCCGGACGGAAAAATCGTTCTCCCTTCAACACCAACGTCATCTGCCGCTCCCCCTGTTCCGCGAATGGATGTAAACGTAATTTATCCCGAGCGGCGGATTTTGTACATGGAAGATCTCGACTTCGGTTTTTGTAATATGCATACCTTCCCGCACAAAAACGCGGCTATGATATGCTAGTATTAATAGCGCCTTGATTGAAGCATCTAGATCACCTCCCGGAGGATGGGAATATGCGCAGAGCCGGAATCCGCACCAGATTGTTCCTTTCCTACACGTTTATCGCGACGCTTGTCATCGCTACTTTGAGCCTGTTTTTCTATAGCCGCATGTCCAGCGTCGTTCGCGAACGGACGCTGGAGTCCTCGCGTCAGCAGCTGCAACGAATTGATTCCGCGCTCACCCAATCGATTCGCGATCTGGACCGCATTTCCGCCCAGGTCATCTACAATCCCGATTTTCAGAACAAATTCGAGGAGACGTTCGACTCGGCCGAGACCTATGAAGTGCTCGAACAGAAGAACGCCTTCGTGCGCATCCTGGCGATCTTGAACGGGCCTTCCTTCATCGCTCAGCAGATCAACGTGTTTAATCTGGACGGTCATTTCATCAGCTTCGGATTGAAAATCGACCCTTACGACAACCTGCAAGAGCGAATCGCGCTATTGGACTGGGTAGAGCCGACGAGAATTCGGGATGGCGATAAAATGATCAACCCGCCGCACCGCGACGAACTGTTTCGCTCCGGCGGGCTCGTCTATTCGTTATCCCGCCTGTTTCCGCACGGCGGCAGCTCCTCCGACATGTTCGTGGAGGTGCAGCAATCGTACGACAAGCTGGAGGACATCGCCGGCGAATCGCGGTTGCCGAGCAGCAACCGGCTCTATATTTTCGACGACGAAGGAAGGCTGTTCTACCCGATCTCCGAGACGGGAGCCGCGGAGCCGTCCTTCGCTTGGACGGATATCCCGAAGCTCCCTTCGGCGGAATTTCACACCGTAACGGAAACGGCCGGCGGCGAGCGGACGGTCATCAGCTGGCTGCGCTCCTCTTTCTCCGGACTGACCGTCGTTGCGGCCCAGCCCGAGCGGGAGCTGCTGAGTCCCGTTGCCAGCCTGCGCAACGTCGTCGTCACCGTAACGGTCGCCGCGGAGGTGGTGGCGCTCCTGCTGGCTTACTGGGTTGCTTCCTCCATCACGCGGCCGATCCGGCTCATCCAGCGAGACGTTCGAAGGCTTGACCTGGAGCAGATCGGGTTCAATACGTCGGCCCGCCATCAGAAAACCTACCGTAAAGCCTCTTATGAAATCCAAGAGCTGTACGACGGCTTTGTCTCGATGAAGACGAGATTGAACCTGTCCGTCGAGCAGATGCTCAACGCCCAGAAGCGGGAAAACCTGGCCCACATGAGGGCGCTGAGCAACCAGCTCCAGCCGCATTTCGTGTATAACACGCTATCCTCCATCGGGGTGCTGGCCGAAAACGCGGGCGCCGACCAAGCGGCCGCCATGGCTTACAGAATGATGCATATGATGGCTTATATGAGCGGAGTCGACGCCGAACCGGTGACGCTCTCGGAGGAGCTTGCGTTTACGGAAAGCTACTTGCAGCTCATGAAGCTCAGATACCAAGACAAATTCGATTACATCGTCGACGTCGACGAGCGTTTGCTGCAGACGATGATTCCGAAGTTCGTCCTGCAGCCGATCGTGGAGAACAGCTTCGCCCACGGCTTTAAACGGATTTATCCGCCGTGGCTCGTCCGCGTCGAAGGCCGCGCGGAGGCGGAAGGAAGCTGGCGGCTGACGATTTCCGATAACGGGAGCGGCTTCGGGGAGGAGTCGCTGTCCCGGTTAAACGCCTTCATCGACGAACTTAGCGACAGCTCGTCCGGTCAGCTCGACCGCGTCGAGAGCAAAGGGATCGGCGGCATGGGGCTGCAGAACACGGTGATGCGTCTGCATTTGTTCTACGGCGGACTGGCTTCGTTCGCCGTTCGCAACGAAGAGGAAGGAATGACGCTGACCGTCTTGGTCGCGCCTAGAGGTGAGGAGCATGTTTAGAATCATCGTCGCGGAGGATGAGCCGCTCATTTTGCGCAGCATCTGCGACAAAATCAGAAGCGGCGATCCCGATTTCAAGATCGTCGGGGAGTACGAGAACGGCGAATACGCCATGCTGGAGCTGGAGCTGACGAGACCGCACGTCGTCCTGACCGACATCTATATGCCGGTGAAGGACGGGCTGTCGCTGATCGAGCATGCGAAGAAGCGCTCGCCCGCCGCGATCTGCGCCGTCATGACCGGCTACCGCGACTTCGAATACGCGCAAAAAGCGATCCAGCTCGGCGTCTCCAACTATTTGCTGAAGCCGCCGACGAGCGAGAACGTCTCCGGGTTTCTCGCCGAAGTCAAAACGAAGCTGATCGAGAACCGAACGCTGATCGAATCCGAACTGCTGCAGGCATGGGCTTTCCACAGAGATGCGCACCTGAGCCATTCGCCGGGAATCGGCCGGCTGGCGCCGGAGCACTTTTATCACGCCCGGTACATCGTGCTGGACGTGTGGACGGTGCCGGCGACTGGCGGAAGCGCGGAGAAGGAAGCGGACAGGGGAATCGAAAGCTTGCTGGAAGAAGGCGAGCGAGCGTATGCCGTGCCTTCCTTGAGCGCGAATCGGCATATCGTCGTCATCGGGGTCCACGGCATGACGAACGAGAGGATGGCGCTGTTCGCGGACCGGTTGGCTCGCGGCCAAAGCGCGGCCTCGGCATGCGTCGCGGTCGCCTCCGTGCGCAAGCTGGATACCGAGCTGCACGGCGCGCTGGCGCGTTTGGGCAAGCTCGCCAAGGCCGCATACCCGCTGCAGGGCATCCGGGTGCTGCAGGCGGAAGAGGGCGAGCCGGCGTACGAGATCAAGCCTTTGCCCGTTCCGGGCACGCTGGGGCAGGAATTGCTCGCGCTCGTGGGCAAGCAGCGCCGGACCGAATTTTTGAATACGCTCGACCGGCTTTTCCAACTCGACGCCTGGGCGCAGGCGTCGCGCGGACAGTGGCTGCAGGAGCTTATCTTCCTGATGAACTCGTGGATGCGCCATTATCCGGAGTTCGCCGGGAAGGCGGTCGAGACCGGCTGGACGCACGAACTGGAAGAGGCAATCTGGCAAGCCGCCGACTATGCCTCACTCCGGGAGGCTCTAAAGGAACTGCATGGATCGTTGTTCGAAGCCTTCGAACAGGATCGGGAAGCCGAAGCGTCCTGGACGGAGGAGCTTAAAGCCTATATCGACAATCATTACATGGACAATATTTCCCTGGCGGACCTGGCTGACCGGCACGGCCTCAACCCGTCCTACCTGGGGCGGGTGTTCAAGCAGAAGTACGGACAAAGCCCGATCGACTATTTGATTCAGGTCCGACTGGCCCAAGCGCGGCAATGGATCCGGGAGAAGCCGAGGCTGCTGTTCAAGGACGTGGCGGAGATGGTCGGCTACGGCGATCCCTACTACTTCAGCAAGCTGTTCAAGCAGTGGACCGGGCTGACGCCGCGGGAGTACAAGAAAAATCCGACGGCAACGGAATGAGATCGCCCCATACATTGGCGCAAATCCCCCCATAAGGCGGCCGACCGCCCCATCTATAATAAAAGGCGAAGTCATCATTCCATTCGTAATCAGGGGGTAAGGACATTGAACAAAGCAGGGAAAGCAGGATCGGTACTGGCTTCGTTAAGTTTGCTCGGCGGGTTGCTGGCGGGATGCGGAGGAGACGGCAACGACGGAAAATCGGCCGTCGGCGCGTCTTCTTCCGCGCCGTCTGCAAGCGCTTCCCCTTCGGCCTCTCAGCAAGCCGACAAGCCGAAGGTCAAGCTCACGTTCGCGACGATGGCCAACGGCGACTCCGAGTCGCAGGCGTTCAAGGAGATTTTCGCCAATTTCGAGAAAGAAACCGGGCACACCGTCGACTTTCAAATTTTGCCGGACGTCAATCAATACGAGAACATCATCAAGACGCGTTTTGCGACGCAGGACGCTCCGGATATCTTCTATTTCTTCGCCGGACCGAACGAATACGTAACGATGCAGGCCGAAAAAAATCTCGTCGAGATGACGGGAGCGGACTACGTCGGAAATTTGACTTCCGCGGTCAGGGATTTCTATACGGTGGACGGCAAAATCTACGGCGTTCCTTGGGGCTCCTACAACGCGATGGGCGTCTTGTACAACAAAGAGGTGTACGCCGCCAACGGGTTGAGCATCCCGAACAATTACGACGAACTGCTGGCCAACGCCGAGAAGCTGAAGACGGCGGGGGTGACGCCGTTCTACGAAGCGGTCAAAACCGGCTGGCCGACGCAAATATTCCCGCTGGCGGCGTTCCAGTCGATGGTCATGCCGACGATCGGCGGCGACGAAGGCGTGCAGAAGCTGATCGCCAACACGCTGCGTTTTAATGAAATCCCGGAAATGAAAAAGGTGTACGAACTCCAATACGACCTGAAGAACAAAGGGTACTACAACAAAGATTTGCTGGCTGGCACGTACGAGGTGCAGCAGGAGCAACTGG
>JAEZZE010000371.1 GCA_023418755.1 Bacillota bacterium
AAAAAAGTCACGTTCGCCCGTTACCGCCCCTTTACGTTCTGGAATCGCGTTCGCGAAGCGTTTATCGGTTCGGTATAACGTCGTTAACGGCGTCGCGAAGAGCGCGCTGTTCATATCTAGGCCACGAAGAAAAAGGTGCATGCCTCCCCCGTCGCTTTCGCGGGAAGCATGCACCTTTCCGTATCGGAGAACCCTGCTTGCTATTCGCTGGACTTGGAAGCGCCCGAATCCGGGCGGGAACCGCCCTCCGGCCGATTGCCCGGCTTTCCTCCGAAGCTTTTGCGACGACGGTTGCGGTTCTGCCAGCGGCCGTCGTTCGGCGCGCCTTCGCCGCGCGCTCCTTCATTGCGGGCACCCTCATTGCGAGCTCCCTCGTTGCGAGAGCTCTCGCTGCGGGAGTTTTCGTGACGTTGCGAATCTCTGCGCGCTCCGTCCCCGCGGGATCCTTCATGGCGCGGAGCCTCCCTGCGCGCTCCGTCGTTGCGCGATCCTTCGCGCGGAGCTTGAGTATCCGGGTGGTGACTCGGCTTTTGCCCGTTCTTGGATTTGTTCGAAGCCGGTCCCCCGCCGCCTTGACCCTGCGCTCTGCGCTCGTTTCCGGAGGAGCCTTGGGAACGCCCTTGCCGCTGGGAACCGCCGGAATCCTGGCCATTCCTCGCATAGCCTCCCCGGCCGGAGAACGACGAACCGCCGAACCCCTTCTCCTGCTGGTTCCCGTTACGCCTTTCCGCCTCCCGGCGTTCCGCGTCCGCCGCGGCGCGAGCCACCGCGGAGACGGTTACGTTCGGCACGCGAACCGGCCCGCCGGCGCGTTCCTTGAGCGGCCATCTCAGGATCGGCCCGCTCAGGGCAGCCGCCGTCTCCGCGGCTTGGCCGCCCGTCTCGTTCAGGGCGACCGAGGCCTCGGGAGAAGCTTCCTCCTTGTCGATTACCGCATCCGGCGGCAAGGCGCTCGGGTCCAGCTTGGCCAGGACGAAATGGGCGCAGCCGAAGTTGCAATATTCGTTAATGTAGTCAACGAAGTTGGAAATCGCGAATTCCTTGCCCGCGCGCGGATGCCCGTCCCGATAAAAGCCCCGGAGACGGAGCTGGTTGTAGCCCCAATCCCCGACGACGTAATCGAACCGGTCTAGAACTTCGCTGTACCGTTCGCGAAAAGCTTCGGGATTCCACCCGTTCTTGTATTCATGGACCAGCGAGTACGCATTGCCTCCCGCCATGAAGATCATGTTACGCTCTCCTTCCGGAGACCGTTCGTTCTTGCCTCCGCGGATTTGACCTGCTCATGCGCATGGTACGAGCTGCGTACGAAAGGAGCGGATTCCACGTGGGAGAACCCGCGCTTCAGCCCTTCCTCCTTCAGCGCCGCGAATTCGTCCGGGTGAACGTATCTGACGACGTCCAGGTGGGACGGGGAAGGCTGCAAATACTGACCGAGCGTCAAAATGTTGCAGTCCACCGCCCGCAAATCGTCCATCGCCTGCAAAACTTCCTCATAGGTCTCCCCCAGGCCGAGCATGATGCTCGACTTTGTCGGAATATCCGGCTGCATCTCCTTCGCTCTCTGGATAAGCTCCAGCGAACGCGGATACTTCGCCTTCGCCCGCACGCGGTTCGAAAGACGAGAGACCGTCTCGATGTTATGGTTCAAAATGTCCGGTTTGGCGTCCATTACGATCTGAAGGGAATCGCGATTGCCCAGAAAATCCGGTATGAGCACTTCGACGCTGCAGAAAGGCATTCTCTTGCGGATCGCCTTGATCGTCGCCGCGAAGATCGACGCGCCCCCGTCCTTCAGATCGTCTCTCGCCACAGAGGTGACGACGCAGTGCTTCAAGCCCATCTGCTCCGCGGCTTCCGCCACGCGTTCCGGCTCCTGCAAGTCGAGCTCGGTCGGCAGGCCGGTTTTGACCGCGCAGAAGCGGCACGCTCTCGTGCAGATGTCTCCTAGAATCATAAAAGTCGCCGTGCGGTTCGCCCAGCATTCATATATATTCGGACAGCGCGCTTCTTCGCAAACCGTATGGAGCGTCTTGCTCCTCATTACTTGCTTCAGTTCCTGGTAAGGTTCCCCTGTCGTCAGCCTGATTTTCAGCCAATCGGGTTTGCGCGGTTTTGCGCCGGTCGTCATAGAAATTCCCCTCTTTCTGTCCCCCTTATTATAGCACGATTCGGATAAAAACCAATGATCTGTAAAACCCTACTTCTAGAAGTCGAGCTCGAGGAGGAGTTCCATTTGCAACAAGATTGGCGGAGATTCGGCCGCAGCTTCCGGCGCGCGGTCATTGCGGCTCTTGTTTGTCTTTTGACGCTGGAAGCAAGCGAATGCGGACCCGCCGCTTACGGCGCAGGCAAAGACAAGCCGTCCATGGCCGAAGAATACGCGAAGCGCCGAAAGCTGTATGAAGCGGTCAGCCTTCGTACCGGCCTCGCTTGGCCCTACATCGCGGCAATCGATCAATACGAAAGGACGATGTCCCAGGCCCATCCGAAAACAAGGCCGATCCGCAAGGACGCGGTTACCGGCGTTTTTGTGCCCGAGGAGCGCTGGCGCGGCGATCTCAATCCGACGAAGGAGGATACGAACCCGGCTTCCATCCGTTTTTTTCGCGGGATCGGGCAAGACGGCTCGGGGGACAAAATCGCGGATCGGGGCAAAGACGAGGACCTGCTCTACTCGGTGACGGTGCAGGCGCTGCAATACGGCAGCGCGGAGGACGACTTCAGCATCGGTCTGTGGGAATATTACCATAACACGCGGGCCGTGCAGCGCATCATGCAATTCGCCAACCTGTATAGCCGCTTCGGTCGCCTCGACCTGAACGGCCATGCCTTCCCGCTTCCGCTGAAAAGCACTTACTCTTATCGCAGCACGTGGGGCAATAAACGCGGATGGGGCGGCAGACGGATTCATGAAGGCACGGACATTTTCGCCGGACATGGCGTTCCCGTCAGAAGCACCTGCTACGGGGTTATCGAGATCAAAGGCTGGAATAATTACGGGGGATGGAGAATCGGCATTCGGGATCTGAACAATCTGTATCATTATTACGCGCATTTGTCCGGCTTCGAGAAAAATTTAAAGACCGGAGACATCGTTAGTCCCGGTCAAGTGATCGGTTGGGTCGGCAGCTCCGGTTACGGGCGGCCGGGCACGCAAGGAAAGTTCCCCCCTCACCTGCACTACGGTATCTACAGGGACAGGGGGCTCGTGGAATGGGCGTTCGATCCTTATCCGCTGCTGCGCCGCTGGGAGAACGAGGAGTACAAAGCGTTAAAGGGGAAACGGTAAGCCGCGATTTCTTTGCGGCTTAGCCGTCTCCCCTTCCTCTTCGCTCATCGAACGGATATTTGCCGGTATCCCGTTCGGTCAGGCGTAACTACTCGGGCTGGCTTTTGCCGATATCCCGTTCGGTCAGGCGCATACGGCACGAGACGACATTTGACGGTATCCCGTTCGGTCAGGCGCAACTGCTCGGGCCGGCTTTTACCGGTATCCCGTCCGTTCAGGCGCAACTGCTCGGGCCGGCTTTTGCCGGTATCCCGTCCGTTCAGGCGCAACTGCTCGGGCTGGCTTTTGCCGGTATCCCGTCCGGTCAGGTGCATACGGCACGAGACGACATTTGCCGGTATCCCGTCCGTTCAGGCGTAACTGTTCGGGCCGGCTTTTGCCGATATCCCGTTCGGTCAGGCGGACGCGATTATCGGTTCATCCAACCGCCGTCCACGCACAGCACGTGTCCGTTCATGTAATCGGAAGCCGGGGAAGCGAGGAAAACCGCCGGACCGACGAGATCCTCGTCCGCGCCCCAGCGGCCCGCCGGAATGCGTTCGAGAATTTGACGGCTGCGAACCGGATCGTTGCGAAGCGCCTCGGTGTTGTCCGTCGCCATGTAGCCGGGCGCGATCGCGTTCACCTGCACGCCCTTGGACGCCCATTCGTTGGCAAGCGCCTTGGTCAGTCCGGCAACCGCGTGCTTGCTGGCCGTGTAGCCCGGAACGTTGATGCCGCCCTGAAAGCTAAGCATCGACGCGATATTGATGATTTTGCCATATCCCTGCTCGATCATCAGCTCTCCGGCGAGCTGGCATAGGACAAACACGGAGTTCAGATTGACGTCGAGCACTTCCTGCCAGTCGGAATAGGCGTGCTCGACGGCCGGCGTCCGGCGGATAATGCCCGCGTTGTTCACAAGAATGTCGCAGCCTCCGAACGACTCTACCGCTGCATCGATAATAGACGGCAGCTTGCTCCGGTCGGCTACGTCCGCTTGAACGATAACGGCTTTGCGCCCATGCGCCTCCGCCATCGCTTTCGTCTCTTCGGCGGAAGTGCGATTGGTGACCAGCACAAGATTGGCGCCGGCCTCGGCCAGTCCGACGGCGATCGCTTGTCCCAGCCCTCTGCCGGCGCCGGTGACGATCGCCGTCTTCCCGGCCAGATCAAACCGGTTTCGTAGATGCGAGTTCAATTTTCACTCTGCCTCCTTCTTCGTAACGGCTTCGGACCTCCTCGAGAAGTCCGTCGTCCGTAATCAGCAAGTCCAAGTCCTCCAGCGCGGCGAATGTCTGCAGAGCGGCCCGATCGAACTTGCTGTGGTCGGCGACTCCGTAAATTTCCTTCGCGCCGGATAAATAAGCCCGCTTCAGCTCAAGCAGTTCCCCGGTAAACACGGACAGGCCGAACTTGTCGTGCACCCCGGTCGCGGACAGAAACAGCTTCTGAACGTTCAGGCGGGCGAGCCACTCCAGAGCGTCGTTACCGACAAGCACGTTCCGGTGGCGATAGCCTCCCGGAACGACCAGCCTGATTCGTTCTTTGGTTATCAACTCTCGCATGATCAGCAAATCGTTGGTAAGCACGGTCAGCGGCATATCGGGCAGCCTCTTCGCGATCTCCAGCGTCGTGCTGCCCGCGTCGAGGGCGATCACGTCGTCCCGGCGAATATAGCGCAGCGCATGCGCGGCAATCGCTTCCTTCTCGCGAGCGTGCTCCGTATTCGGAATTTGCAGCGGCAGCATCGGATGAGGAGCATCCGTGCGGCCGACCGCTCCTCCGTGAATGCGCGCGAGCAGCCCTTTTTCCTCCAGCTTCTCCAAATCCTCGCGAATCGTCTTCGGAGTGACCTCGAACCTGTCGCTCAGTTCCGACACTTGAACGGACCCGTTCTCCTGGAGCAATTCCAAAATCAATTGATGGCGCGTTATCGCAAGCATGTAGCGGTCGTTCCTCCCGACTTGGCAGTTGCTGCTATTTTAACGCATCCATGGCGACGGCATCCATATCTTTGAACGTATAATTTTCTCCGGCCATCGCCCAGACGAACGCGTAGCTGCTCGTGCCGGCTCCCGAGTGGATCGACCAGCTCGGCGAAATGACCCCTTGCTCGTTGGCGACGACGATGTGGCGGGTTTCGTTCGGCTCGCCCATGAAGTGGAACACTCTCGCGTCGTCGTTCATGTCGAAATACAAGTACGCTTCCATGCGGCGATCGTGCAGATGCGCCGGCATCGTGTTCCAGACGCTGCCCGGCTTGAACAGCGTGACGCCGAGCATGAGCTGGCAGCTTTGCACGCCGTTCTCGTGAATGATCTGATGAATCGTGCGTTCGTTGGACGATTCCAGCGAGCCGAGGTTCAGCGTGTTCGCTTCCTGTACCGACACCTTGCGCGTCGGATACGTCGCGTGAGCGAGCGCCGAAGTGAAGTAAATTTTCGCCGGATCGGAAGGATTCGCGCTTGACAGCGTTAAACCGCGCGTTCCTTTGCCGACGTAAAGCGTGTCCAGCTTGCCCAGCGTATAGCGTTCGCCGTCCGCTTCGATCACCGCATCTCCCCCGCCGATATGGATAAAACCGACTTCCCTGCGCTCAAGGAAATAGTCCGTCTTCAGCACGTCGGCCGCATCTATCGTCAATGCGGCGTTAACGGGATGCGCTCCGCCGATGATCAAGCGGTCGTCATGGGCGTACACCATTTTGATTTCATCGGCTTGAAACAAGTTCTCGATCAAGTATTGCTGGCGCAGCCTTGCCGTATCGTAATGCTTGGCATCGGCCGGATTCGTTGAATGTCTGATTTCCATGTCAGTTCCCTCCGTTAAGGTTCGTTTAAGTTCGAATTCAGTATATCACACATTTTCGAACCTTTGTGAACGAATTTAAACCTTGCACACCTTGTCCCCTTCTCAATGTTTCTGCAACTAATCGCCAAGGCACTTTATGGAAAGTGGATGGCTGATCGACAAGCCATCGGCACGAACGGGCGAAAGAAAAGACTTGCCGGTAGGGATCATCATGCTCTCATTAGGCAGAACCATTTGGTGGTGGACGGTTGGATCGTGTTGCGTTTTTCCTTTGATGACGTTCGGGATAAACCTGGCATCCACCGAAAAACAACGGCCAAACATTTGCGCAAACTTAGAGATAAGGGATTGCTAATTCCGATCATAGCCAAGCCTAAAGCTAAAGATATCGTCGTCAGAACCGTTCGCTATCAAGTTGTCCTTGCAGATTTCCAAGGGTTCCGGGTTTAATATCAGTTGTAAAAATCGGAAAAAATCCGGACAGGACAAAGAGATAGGCCGCACGGCCTATCCCTCTGCTCTTTTCATTTGAAGCTCTCGTTCAGTCCTGTATGCGGCGCGCCTTATTCCGGAGTCCCCTGAGTCACCCCGTGAATATACGTCTGCCAAGGAGTATCCAATGCCCCTTGCCCCGGATTATAGGTAAAGAAGTACTCAACCGTATCTCCGTATTGCAGGTTATCGACCGGATACGAATAGTTGCCGTTCCCTGTCGGAGCCATGGCCACGTTGAGCTGCACGCCGTTGTTCACCTTATAGTGCAGATCGGCGAACGTAGCGCCGTTGACGTAGAACAGCAGGTTGTCGCCCGTTTTCTTGAGGCCGCGAACCTCGTCGCCAATGACGATGACGGTCGGCGCGGCCGGCACGACCGTGACGGTGCAGACCGCCGTTTTGTTGCCGTCGGCCGTCGTCGCGGTCACCGTGGCCGTTCCCGGAGCAAGCCCCGTCACGACGCCATTTGCGTTCACGGAAGCAATCGCGGAGTTGGACGATGTCCATGAAACCTGTTTGTTCGTCGCGTTGGACGGCGCCACCGCGGCATTCAGCTGCATGTTCCGGCCGACTTCAAGCTGCGCGGTCGTCTGATTCAGAGTGACTCCCGTGACCGGCACGTTACCCGGATTGCCTCCTCCGCCCGGCTCGTAAACCCGCACGTAATCGACCTGCATCGTAGCCGGTATGTCGGAAGGATCCGGCGTCCGCCCGCCGTCGAAGTGCCCGCCGACAGCCAGATTCATAATGAGGTAGAAAGGCTGGTCGAAAGGCGCGTTCGGATTGTTCGGCGCGGCCACGGAGTACCACTGGTCCCGCGTCACTTTAAAGAAGAATTTGCCGTCGACGTACCACTTGAAGTCGTCCTCTTCCCAGATCAACGTATAGACATGA
This sequence comes from Bacillota bacterium, assembly GCA_023418755.1. Lineage (GTDB taxonomy): Bacteria > Bacillota > Bacilli > Paenibacillales > Paenibacillaceae > Cohnella. Next base: position 7,475 of record JAEZZE010000371.1, read on the forward strand.
AAATCGTTGGCGAACGTCTGTCCTTGCGGGAAGTGATATTCGCCGGCAATATACCGGTTGACCGGCCATTGGCCTCCGAAATGCACCGCGCCGCTGATCGTGCCCGGCAACCGTCCTTTCGCTTCCATGACGTCGATTTCGCCGGATGCCGCCCAAGCTCCGTACGCGGCGTCCTCCGGCAGCATCCAGAGGGCCGGCCAGATGCCGTTTCCGGTAGGCAGCTTTGCCCTAAAATCCACTCTTCCGTATTGGAAGGAGAAATGATCCTTCGTATTGATCTTCCCGGAGGAGTACAACGCATACCGATTAGGGTCCTGCGGGAACGATTTGGGATCGTTCAAGGCTCGGATATTCAGTTTTCCTTCCTGGACGAATACGTTTTGCGAGCTCGTCGTATAATGCTGCAGCTCCGCGTTGCCCCAGCCCCAGCTATTGGGATCGTTGCCGATATAGTAGCCTTCCTCGTAATTCCACTTGCCCGTATCGAGCTGAGTGCCGCCGAATTCGTCCTGCCAGATCAGCGTCATGCCGGATATGGCCGGATCGCTTGGCGTTCCGATGGCGATATCCTCCTGATCGGAAACGTCCGGACGGGGAGCGTTTGGGTTGCCTATGAACGTATAGTAGACGTAATTGCCGCCGATACTTCCTCCGGATTGCCCGTTCAGCGGATACCCGATGCGAAGCTGCATATCCTCCTGGATCGGCTGGAACCACAAGCCGTAAATATAGTCGGCCCAATAGCCCCACTGATTGGCGTCCGACATATTGTTATAGCCGTTGCCCGAGTACAGGAATCCGCTCAGGGAGGAGTTGCCCAGCTCGACCCATTGTCCTCCGATATTGATTTCGTAGACGAAATTGCCCAACTCCGTGCCGATCGGCGCCCCGCCGTCGATCTTGGGCAGAGGAACGCCGATGGCGCCGCTTGCATCCGCCGAATAGGTCGTTCCGTCATAGGCGGCGATCGTATACGAATTTCTTACCGGTTCGTTAAATATAATCGTATACGTCAAGCTGGCCGAAGAGGTTTTGGACTCCAATTTCACGTGAATGGACTCCGTTACCGTAAACCAGTAGCCGCCGCCCCCGTCGGTGAACTGGCCGAAGTTGCTGTCATAGATCCAGCCGCTGGCCGCGTTATTGTCGATGTCGATCCAGACGCTGTCGTTTACGGGTTTGACGTAGACCTTCAAGTCGTCGGCTACGGCCGCGTAAGGGATCGACGAATCGTTGTTGAATATCGGATAAGTGAAGCCCGCGCCCCCCGTGAAGCCCGCCGTAATCTGCGGTCCCTGGGTCGGCGTCATGGAAGTGATCGTCGTCTGGTTAATATTCTGAAAAACCAAGGTGTAGTCCAGCGTTACCCCGTTCGCCTTGGAATAGAGCCGGATTTCCGTCGTGGCGGACAGGGTGAACCAGTAGCCGTAGTAGCCGCCGTCGCTCCAGTGGCCCCAGTTCTGGTTGTAGACGTAACCTCCGGCGTTATCGATATCGACCCAACTGCCGCCCGTCTTCACCTTGACGCCCAGATCGTCGGAAACGTCGTTCCATCCGGCTGCGCCTCCGTTGAAAACCGGCATGACAAAGCCGTAGCTCGCCTGGCCGACTCCCGACTTCGAGATCACGGGACCGTCCGCCGCCGAGAAGTAAGCCATCGAGGTTATCGCGGTCCCGGCCGCCCGGGCCTGCGGGGCTGCCCACAGGCCGGAGCCGACCAGCATAACCGCCGCCAAAATCAAACTCCACACCTTGGACGTTAACCGTTTCTCCGTGCTCCAAACTCGTTTCATAATTGCCCTCCTTTAAGAAAGCGTTCAAAAGGATCTAAAGCGGACTTTTTGAACAACCTCTTAATCAAGTTTCTTCGTTTCGTTCGCGAATCCGCAGCTTTCCGGCCGACGACAGAAAACGCTTACAGAGACTTGTTCCTGCAGGACAACTTTATTTTATCGAATCGCACACCGGAGAAAAAGGTGCAATAATTTGCATATTAACCCAATTTTTTGTTCCAAGTAAAAACGCCTTCGGCGTCCCCAGGACGATGAACGCGTTTTTGCCGGAGTCGATCCGGATAAGGATGGCGAATTTTATACTTTCTGAATCGTGAACCCAAAGCTTCCTCCTCAAAATCCCGTGTCCCGATATTTCCCCTCCCTTTCGCCTTCCTGCCTAATCCGCTGCCGGTACTCCGTCGCCTGCATGCCCATCGCGTCCCGGAACGCGCGGATAAAGCTCTTGTAGCTCTCGTACCCGACCATGGCGGCTATGTCGACGATTTTATGCTCGGTCTCGGCCAGCATCCGCCGCGCTTTATCCAGACGGACGTCCCGCAAGTATTCGGCAAAGCCCTTGCCGATATTTTTCTTGAACAGGTTGGAAAAGTAGGCGTAATTCAGCGACACATGGTTGGATACCATCGCCAGGTCGAGCGGTTTATGATAATTTTCGTGTATAAAACGGATCGCTTCGTTCAAGTCCTGGGAGTTGCGATAGCTGCACTTGAACTCGTAATAGAACTGGTTGAGCCGCAGCAGCTGCTGCTGCAGCGCCTGGATATAATCGCGGATGCCCGGATAATCGTAAAGATTGCGCAGGCAATCGATATCCAACGCCCCCTCTCCCATATAAGGATGGATAACGCGTTCGGATTCCTCCAGCATCCGCACCACGGCCCGGCATAGCTGCTCCGTATAGCGAACATGGCGACGCTGCAGCGCGTTTTTGTTGAAAATCGCGGAAATCCTCTCGGCGATTGCGCCTCCGTTCTTCGTCCCGATCATCTGAAACAGAGAATACAGCTCCTCGTAAGGAATTTCCCATTGGCGATCAAGCCCTTCGATATCCGCGGGCAGAATGCAGCGCTTATCCGGAAACAAATACCCGTGACGATATAGCTCCAATACTTGCGCATAGCTTTCCGGAAGCTCCTTTAATCCGTACCGCGGACCGGTCATCGCGGCTACGGCGCCAATCTGCTCCTCCTTGAACGCCGCGGGCAAAACCTCCGGATCGACGTCCGCGGCGACCGCGAGAATCAGGTGCGGCCGATGCTGCAGACAGACGCAGCCCCGCCTGCCGTATACGCGGTAGGCTATGGATTCCATGCCGTGCGCGCTGTCGGCTCCCGGCTGGTTGATCCGCAGCTCCTCCCGCAGCAAAACCAGCCGGTAACCGGCCCATAGCTCGGAATTTTGCCGCTCCGTCTGGGCGATCCACTCGTCGTCGCTTGCCGCGCCCTGCATGAACATGGCCAGCTCTTTCCGATCCGTCTCGCGGGCCCGCCGGGAAATCCGCTTCATGTTGCGCGACAGCTCCTGCCGCGTTCCGATTTCCTGCACGACGTGTTCGACCGAAGCTTGCAGATCCTCCCGCTTCACCGGCTTGAGCAGGTAGCCTTTCGCTCCGAGCCCGATCGCTTTCTGCGCGTAAGCGAAATCGCCGTAGCCGCTGATGATCAGAAAATCGGCTTTCATCCGCTCCTCCCTGGCGCGCGCCATCAGCTCCAGCCCGTCCATATCCGGCATCCGGATGTCGGTGACGACCAACTGGATGCTCTCTCGCTTCAGCACCGCCAGCGCCTCGATCCCGTTGCCGGCGCCATGGATACCGTCAAGCGGTACGGGAAACTGCCGCAGCATCGCCTGCAGCCCGTCGCGTATATGCTTTTGATCGTCCACGATCAGCACATTGATCATCCTCTACCACCCCCCAAGGTTGGCATTCTCCCAAGGCAATCGTATCGTCACGCAAGTATAGACGCCTTGCATGCTGTCGATCCACAGGCCGCAGCCTTTGCCGTAGTGGAGCTGCAGCCGCTTGTGCACGTTTTCCAAGCCCAGCCCGTTCTTGCTCGCGACGATCGGCGTGTCCGAATCGCCCCGCAGGGCGGCCTGCAAGACGGCCAGTGTCTGCGGATCGACTCCCGCTCCGTCGTCTCGTATTTCCACAATAAGCTGACGGTCGTTCTCCGCCTTGACGGAGATTTGGATGCGCACGCCGCCGCCCTTGGGCGCCGCGTGATGAACCGCGTTTTCCACGATCGGCTGCATGCACATCTTCGGAATGGCGCAGCGGAGCACCTCCGGGGGAAGCTCCGCCGTCAAGGCGAAGTCGGCGCTTTCCATAAAGTTGACGAATTGAATGTAGCTTTGAATGTTGGCCAGCTCCTCGCCGAGGGCGACCGTGTCGCTGCGCCACTTCATGCTGTAGCGCAGCAGCGAGCCGAGCGACACGAGCGCTTCGGCGATGGCCGGCTGCCGCTGAACCTCCGCCAGCATGCGAATCGACTCCAGCGCGTTGTACAGAAAATGAGAGTTGATCTGCGAATGCAGCGAGTGAAGCTGCGCGTTTTTGGCGATGAGCTGTTTATCCACGATCTGCGTCATCAACCGCTTGATTTCGTCCAGCATGTTGTTGTAGCTGACGGCCACCTCGTCGATTTCGTCCCCGGTCTCGTGCTCGCCAAGCCCGGTATCGATCTTCGCGTCCAATTGTCCCCTCCGCACCTTGCGCATCGAGATCAGCACGCGATCGAGACGCCGGAATAGGCGCCGCGTCGTAAGCGAGACCAGCAGCAGCATAAGCAGCAGCACGCACGCGGCGATCGCCGTCACCCAGACGTACCAGCTGCGCGGCCCCTTCATGAGCGCCTGATCGGAGGCGATGTCCACCACATAGGCGTTCAGCGGAGCGATGTAGCGGTAAATCGCATAATAGGTTTGATCTCCCTTTGTGATTTTGACCGGACTTTTCTGCTGCAGCACGTCCAACTGCCGGTGAATAAGCCCAAGAATCGCGTCCAGCTCGCCCCCGGCATCGCGGACGAACGCATGCTTCGGATTGTACACATAACGGGAAGGATTCGTTCCGTCCATGACGACGGAGAAGAAATCCCCCCCTTTCTCCTCCAACAGATCGCTGAAAAAAGCCGTATGATCGACGCGGATTTCCATAATGCTGGGCCTCTTCTGCTGCTGCCCCGGAAGGCGAACGAGCCGATAATAGGACAGCGTCTGATCGCCGTCCTTAAGCGCGAACAGACGGTAGGCCGAGCCGCCCTCCTCGCGCAGCGTCACCCAGAAATCCTGCGGCCAAAACCGGTCGTAATGGTAGATTTCGGGCCAGATTTCATACAAATTCGGATTATCGACATAAAAGCTGAGCTCGCTGATCATCTCGTTGCTTTGGATGATGTTGTGCATCTGCTCGAACTGGTTTTGCCTGAACTTAACGAGACGCAAGCCGTCCGAGCGCATGTTCGTATGAATAAAATCGACGAACGCCTTCTGGGTCAGCGCGGTCGAGGAAACGTTTTCAATCATCGCCATCTTGCTGCGCAGCTGCTCGTTTAATCGCGCGACATGGCTGCCGCCCGTCGTCATCGCGTCCTTATAGAGCTGGTTCTGCTTAATCCCGATAAATAAAAAAGAAATCGCGATGGCCGGAACGGCGATCATGACGCTGAAGGCCAGAAACAGCTTGCGAGAGATGCGGGAATTGCGGTAAATCTTCCTTATTCGCGTCGGCAAAATTTTCAATTCGATGCCCTCCCCACCCCCGTAATCGTACCACACAATGCAGCTTTGGCGTTAGGGATGCGGGGGAAACGGGCCGCCCCGCAAGCCGTGCGAATCGGACGACTCGCTTGCGGGACGGCCTCGTTTTTCGCGTTACTGCGCCATTTTGGTTTTGCGGGCGTCCAGCTCGGTCTGGCGGTACGCCATCACCTGCTCGAAGCCGTAATTGTCGCGCTTGGACAGGAAGCTTTCGAAGATTTTGTCGAAGGCGGCTTCGTCCTTGGCGGTAATCAACTCGGGAACGACCTCCTCCCAGGTTTGCGCGATGCGCGACCACGACACCGCGACCTCGGAATCGCCGAGCGGGTCTAGCCCTTTGTAAATTCCGCTGTCGATGTCGGCCTGCGCGTTGGCGAAGTCCTCCATCTGCTTGATGACGGGCGCCTTCTCCGGACGCCACTGGTTGACGATAACCGGGTTGCGCATCATCCAGTACGTGTCCATAATGCCGTATTCCTTCTCCAGCTTTTCGATATCGGTATCCAGCAATTGCACCAGTTCCGGCTTCAATGTCGGCTTGTCGCCCACCTTGTCCCACATCTCGCCTTCCTTGCCGAGGAACAGATCTCTTTGTCCTTCTTCGCTGGCCAGATAAGTCAGGAAACGGATCGCGCGATCGGGGTTTTTGGCCGATTTGCTGATCATCGTGACCATCCAGCCGTCCATGTTGCCCGGGAACAGCTTGGCGCTGTCGCCGTTGCCGTTCTGAGGACCGTTCACGGCGATATAGTAGGATTCCGGGTTCTCGCTTGCGGCCAGCATCGGGTTAACCGCCGCCATGCCGTTCCATTCGCGAATCATCATAAAATAACGGCCGTTGTTCGTTTTCTCCTCTACCTGAGTGTCGGAGTCGACGAGGAAATCGACGTTGATCAGCCCGCGCTCGTAGGCGGTGCGGAACGTTTTCAGCCAGGCGACATAGTCGGGATCGGTCATCCGGTCGTACACTTTGCCGTCCTTCTCGTGCGGAACGGCCAACAGGTTTTGCAAATACTCGGTCATTCCGTAAGGCACGTTGCCCTGCGCGAAGAACGGGCTCATCGGCTGGCCTTTGTACTGGGCGTAATTGTCCTTCAACAGCTGCAGCGCGTTCAGGAAGCCTTCCGGAGTCGACAAATCCGGGCTGCCCATCTCCTCGTACAAATCCTTGCGCACGAGGAACGTCTGGTTGGCGGCGGTCATGCCGGTCTCATGCATCAGATTCGGGCTGTAGGAATCGTTCGGAATGCCGTACGTATTGCCGTTCTCCTGACGGTACCACTTCAGAGTGCCGTCGCCCGCCACCTTGAAGAAATACGGATCGTACTGCTCCGCCAGCTCGTTCAGGGCGTACACATGGTCGCCCTCCCACAGCTTTTTGACGGCGGTTTCCCAGGAACCCATGCTGATCACGTCGGGCAGCTTGCCGGAGGTCATCATCAGCGTCATCTGCTCGTTGGCGTCGCCGGAAGGCACTTCGATCTTCACGTTGACGCCCGTCTTCTCGGTGATGTACTTGGAGTTCAAGCTGTCGCCCCAGGTGCGGCCGTACCAGGAAGCGCCTACGAACCAGGTCAGATCGACAGGGCTCGTATCCAACTGCCACGCGGCAACGTCGGGATTCAGCTCCGGAGCGCCCGACGAGCTCTCGGACGGCTGCGCGGCGCTGCCGGACGGCTGGGCCGACGGCTTGCTTTCGTTATTTTCGGACTTCGAGCATGCGGCCAGGCCGAGCGCCAAAATCACCGCTACAATTAGAGCCATGCCCGGTTGCAAAAATTTGCGCTTCATTGCATGTTCATCCTCTCTTTGGTTTCGTTTTGTATTTTTGCTTACCCTTTGATCGCGCCGATCATGACCCCTTTGACGAGATAGCGCTGAATAAAGGGATAGAACACCAGAATAGGCAGCGTGGCCACCGTCATGGAAGCGAACTTGATGGAATTGCCCGGCAGCTTCGCGCCGAACTGGGCCATCGCCTGCTGCTGCATGAACGACATGGAGTTTTCCGCAATGATTTTGTACAGCATCGTCTGCAGCGGCAAAATGTCCTGAGAGCGAATGTAGATGACGCCCTGATAATAATCGTTCCAATGATAGACGGCGGAAAACAGCGCTATCGTAGCCAGGACGGCCATGCTGTTGGGCAGCACGATTCGGAACAGAACGCCGTAGTCCGATGCGCCATCCACTTTAGCCGACTCCTCCAGGCTGTCGGGAATGGTGCGGAAGAAGCTGATGAAGATGACCATATTGAAAAAGGAATACATCGCCGGGATGATAAACACGAGGAAATTGTCGTACAGTCCCAGCTTGGTCATCAAAATGAACGTCGGAATCAGCCCGCCGGAGAACAGCATCGTGATCAGCGCGATTTTCATGTAGACCTTGCGGCCGATCAGGTAGGACTTGCTCAGGCCGTAAGCGACAATGGCCGTAAACAGAACGTGCGCGACGGTTCCGATCACCGTGCGCAAGGTCGTAATATAGAAGCCGTTCATCAGAACCTTGTCGTTGAACACGACGCTGTAGCTGGCCAGCGACAGCTCCTTGGGAAACCAGTTGACCGTGCCCAGCAAGGCCTGCTTGGGCGCGTTAAACGAGTTGACGAACACGAACCACATCGGATACAGCGTTGCAAAGCATACGAGCAGCATCAGCAAGCCGTTGAAGAGATCGAAGGCGCCGATTCGTCCGAATTTTCTTTGTCCCATCGTTCTCCCCCTTATCAGAAAATGCCTTCGCCGCTAAGCTTTTTGGATGCGGAGTTCGCCATGAACAACAGCGCCAACGCCACGATGGAGCGGGCAAACAGAACGGCCGTCGAGAAGGAGTGTCGACCGGACACCAGACCCATATTGTAGACGTACAGATCCAGACTTTCGGCCATCTTCAGGTTCATGTTGTTCTTGAGCATAAAAATCTGGTCGAAGTTGCTGCCGAGCATTCCCGCGACCGCGAGAATAAACAAAATGGCGATCGTCGGGCGTATGCATTGAACGGTAATATGCCACATCCGCTGCCAGCGGTTGGCCCCGTCCAGCTCCGCCGCCTCGTACAAGCCCGGATCGACGCCGGAGATCGCCGCGATGTAGATGATCGCGCTCCAGCCCGTTTCCTTGAGCGTATCGGAGAAATAGGTGATCCACCAGAAATACTTCGGATCGCTGATATACAAAATCTCGCGCTCCTGCAACCCAAGTCCGACCAGCACCTGATTGACGACGCCGCCCTCGCCCAGCCAGTTGAGCATAATGCCGCCGAAGATCGTCCAGGCAATAAAGTGCGGCAGGTACGAAATGGTCTGCACCGCGCGCTTAAAGCGGATGCTGCGGATTTCGTTCAGCAGCAGCGCGAACAGAATCGGGATCGGAAAGCCCAGCGCCAGCTTGATCGCGCTCATCCCGAGCGTATTGCGAATGGAGCGCCAGAAACGGTCGTCCGAGACAAAATCCTCGAAATGCTTCAAGCCGACGAGGGGAGATTGCAGCATCGGCTTGGCAATGCTGTAGTCCATAAAGGCGATAACGAGCCAAAGCATCGGGACGTAGCAAAAGATGAACATCCAGACGATGCCGGGAACCACCATGCTTTGTAATTGCCATTGCCTAAAAAACGCTTTCATCTGTCCGGTTTTACGTTGGCCCATCTTGGCTGCCTCCTTCTCTTCCATCGTAAAAAAACCGACGCGCGAAAAAAAGGCCGCCGTTTTCGAAGCCATCCCATTTTTTTGGATTCGTTTGACTCGCATTCGAAATTCAGTATTCTGGGAGTATCACGGAGAGGGGTGCGAGGAATGAACAAGCTTGTGTGGCAGCAGGATTTCCAAAGCGGCGGCGCCGATTTGAGCTTATGGAATATTCGCCTTGGCAACGATTTGCTGGACGACGACGGCAATCCGATAGATCCGGGATGGGGGAACGGCGAGCGGCAGTTTTACACGGGAGATCCGGGCAACCTGTATCTCGACGAATCGGGGCTGAACCTATGCGCGCGCCGCGAAACCGTCGAGAAGGACGGACGCAGCTTCGCGTATACGTCCGCGCGCATCGATACGAGGGACCGCTTTTCCTTCCGTTACGGCAAGCTGATCGTCCGCGCCAAGCTGCCCGTAGGAGACGGGCTGTGGCCCGCCATCTGGCTGCTTCCGCAGGACAAATCATACGGCGACTGGCCCGCTTCCGGCGAGATCGACATCCTGGAGGCCAGAGGGCGCCTGCCCCGGCAAATATCCGGAACGCTGCACTACGGGAAGGATTGGGACCATAAAGTGACCGACGAGTCCTCCTACGAACTGGAAAACGGGACGATCAACGAGTACCGCGATTACGGGCTCGAATGGGACGCCGGCTCCATCCGCTGGCTGGTGGACGGGCACATCTTCGCGGAGCGGCCCCTGGAGCCGGGCGTAATGCCGTTCGACCAGCCTTTCTATCTGGTGCTCAACCTGGCCGTCGGCGGCTGGTTCGACAACGTGCCGGTGGACGAAGCCGCGTTGCCGGCGGTCATGACCGTGTCCGGTATTTGGCTGTACGAGTAGGTCATTGCCGCCAAAGAGGGGCCGTCCCATAAATGCAGAAAGTCGTACAAAAAGATGATCGATGAATGGGTGTAAGTCGCATCTATTCCAGGAGATAGATGCTTCTTCTTTTCTCATCGATCATCTTTGTACGACTTGACTTAGGGGACAGCCCCTAATGCTCCGCCCCTGCTCCCGCATCCGGTGACGGAACGGGCGATGGTGACGGGGCCGCGTCCGCGCCGGGCAGCGGCAGGGCGATCGCCGGAGCCTGGGCGGCGCCGCTGCCGACCGGGTTGCCGCTGCCGTCGTAGTAATAGGACGGTACGTCTCCGACGACAAGGGCGTAGGAGAGCGGAATTTTCGTCTCCACGACTTCCGGCTCCCGGTCGAAGGGGATGACGACGGCTACCTCCGTACGAATACGAACGTATACCTCGACGAGCAGCATGTTGATGCCGGCCTCCGTCTGTTGCAGGCCCACTTCCGCTTTAATGACGCTTGCGGGGTGGAAGTTGACGGCGACGCTCGGACCGATGGACGAAATCAGAGGACTGTTCAGGGCGTGGCCGATCGGAATGCGTTCCGGAACGTCCTCGTGCGCCTTAAGCGATCGCTCGACGACTTCGATCGTTTTGGAAGTAATGGCCATCTGCTGCTTATAATCGAGCTCGAAGCCCGTAATTTTCCCTTCGTCGCTCGTGCGCCAATGGATCATTTTGTCCGATTCGGCGGCGCGGGCGAATTCCGCTTTGATCGCCGCGTTGATCGCGTCGGTCGCAAGCTGGTTCACCTTCACCTTGGCGAGAAACATAAGCGGCTGCCTCAGCTCCCGGTCGAGGAAGATCATCCCCTGGATGACCGCGAGCGCGATCAGCAGAAGCGCGATGATCCAGACGTACTTGCGCTTCACCCTCGGTCCTTGTCTCCGCGATGTCCATTTCTTGGGGGGGACGAAACCGGAGCCCGAAACGGCTCTCGATACGGAACCGCCGCTCCCGAAGCGCCTTGTCGTTCCCCATTTGCGCGGCACGGGCTTGGGCGGGGACGCTCCGATCCGCGGAAAAACCGCCTTCTTCCCCCAGCGGCGAGGAAGCGGCTTAAGCGGCGAGCCGTCTCCGAACAACTTGATTTGTAAGCCTCTACCCCATTTTCTTCGCATCGCTTAACCCTCCCAACGTTAGGCCCCTGCCGGGGTCGTCCGGGGATTCCATGGTTCAAGCTTATGCTTGTCGCAGGGCAAAAAGAAGCTCTATAGACCTGCCTGGATCGATAAGACCTTTACAAGTGAGCCTTCGAAGCGTCCTTGGTTCGGCTTATGCCTGGTTTCTGTATTTCAACGGAGTCGTCCCGATGACCTTCTTGAACAATTGGACGAAATACGATGCGTCGGGAAGCCCGACCTCGATGCCGATTCTCTCGACCGGCAAAGTCGTCGTCTGCAGCAGCCGGCAGGCGTGCTTGATTCTTCTCGCCGTCAAATAGTCGCTCAAGCTGCCGCCCGTTTCGGCCCGGAAGACGCGGGACACGTAAGACTTGGACAGATGCGTATCCTCCGCGATCCGTTCGAGGCTGACCTCCTCGGCGAAATGCTCCTCGATCCAGCGCATGATCTTCTCCGAATATCGGAGCGGCCTGCGGACGATGCCCGCGGCGGCGGCGTGCCCGAAGCTCCCGTCCGCTTCCTGAACGATGCCCAGAAGCTGCAGCAGCAGCAGCACGTCGTCCTCCTCCGACGTATTTCCCGCGATCGAACCCTGACGATCATACCGTTGGAGCAGCTGCTCCAAATAATCGGCATGCTCCCGCAAATCCCAGGCGAACATCGCGTCCTGTTCCTCCCATAGACGTTGAAGCAAGCCGTATCGCTGCGGAAAGCCTTTCAGCTTGTCGGCCATTTCTTCCGGGACGAAATGCAGCTTCGTCCGAATATAGGGACGGCCCGGACTCGGCTGGGGGTACACTTTGTGCAGATGAAAGGGCTGGAATACGAACATCATCCCGCGTCTCATCTCGTAGGCGATCTGATTGACGATCACGGTCCCTTCCCCTTCGTGGACGAAGAGCAGCTCGAAGCACGGATGCCAATGGTAGTACCCCGGGAACGGCGCGTCGCTGCGCATCCGATGGTCCCAGACGATGCGTTTGCCTTCAAAGAAAACCGATGCGAATAGCCGTTTCATGTTCTCCTCCGCACAGGACAAAATCACAACATTTTCACATATCGTATCACAACTTTGGCGGCCGGGGTCAAGTTATAATTCGGTTAAAAAGGAGGCGGAAAGAGATGGACAAAGCTTACCGGAACGAAGTATGGAAAAAAATCGAGGGCAAAGTCGACCGCATGATCGCGCAGCTTGGCGCCAAAACGCCGCACGTGGCCAAGGCCGACGGACGGTACGACGATACGGAGATGGAATGGTGGACTTCCGGCTTCTGGCCGGGCATCTTATGGGTCATGTACGATTTGACCGGCAAGGAGCATTACAAAGAGGCGGCTTGGGGCTGGGATCTGAAAATGGAGGAGCTTTTCGCCCGGCGAGCGCAAAGCTTCCATCACGACGTCGGCTTCCAGTTTCTGTCCACGGCCGTCATCAAGCATAAAATCACCGGGGATGCGGACGGGCTTCGCCGGGGCATCGACGCGGCGAACTACCTCGCCTCCCGTTTCAACCTGGCGGGGAACTTCCTTCGAGCCTGGAACGGGGACAAAGCCGGCTGGTCGATCATCGACAGCATGATGAATGTTTCCCTGTTGTTCTGGGCGAGCGAGACGACGGGAGATCCCCGTTACAAGCAGCTCGCCGTTCGCCACGCGGAGACGACGATGAAATACGGCGTTCGCGAGGACGGTTCCACCAATCACATCATTTCCTTCGATCCGGATTCCGGCGAATACCTCGAATCGTTCGGCGGGCAAGGGCTGGCTCCGGATTCCGCTTGGAGCCGCGGTAACTCATGGGCGCTGCACGGCTTCGCGAACACCTACCGCTATACGGGAGACGTCCGCTTTTTGAACGAGGCCAAGCGGGTCGCCCATTACTTTGTCGCCGCGCTTCCGGACGATTACGTTCCTTATTGGGATTTCCGGCTCGAATCGCTCGAAGGCATGTCCCGCGACAGCTCGGCGGCGGCGATCGCCGCCTCCGGACTGCTGGAAATCGCGGCCGCCGTTCCCGCGGGCGAGAAGCGGATGTACCGTTCAGCCGCGGAACGGATTCTCAAGTCGCTGACCGAGAACTACGCGACGTGGGATCAGCCCGGCCATGAAGCGATTCTGCTGCACGCCACCGGAAGCGGCACGGAAAATATCGACGTCTCCCTGATCTACGGAGATTACTATTATATAGAAGCGTTCGCCAAGCTCGGAGGCTGGGAGCGGCGGATCTACTAAATTCCGCCAAGGGAGGGCGCTATCCGTCGGACAGCGCCCGTGCCAGAAGCTCGTAGGAGCGAAGCCGCGCCCGGTAATCCGCGATCATCGTGACGACGATGAACTCGTCGATGCCGTACGTAAGGGCAAGCGATTGAAGCTGTACGCGAAGACTGCCCGGCGAACCCGCGAGCAGTCTTCTCGCGTTAAGAGGCGTAACCGATTTGTCCTTATCGGCCATCCCTCTCCGAAACATCCCGGACGAGACGAGCCGTTCCGCCTCTTCGTCGCTGTCCGCGCATACGACGCCGACCGCGACGAGGGCGCGGGGCTCCGGACAGAGCGGAGAAGGAACGAAACCGTCGCGATACGCCCGAAGCGACTCCTCCCCGGACGAATCGCTCATAAACTGCCCGAAAGCATAACCGGTTCCGAATCGCGCGGCGTAGGCCGCGCTTTTCTTGTTCGTGCCGAGCAGCCATGGGCGCGGAGGCTCGGGCGGAATCGGGCGGGCCGCCACCGGCAGGCCGTCGTACTCTTCCCAGCCCGATATCGATTCGGCCCGGATACAGGCTTGCGAGCATGTGGAACGATTCCGCCGCCTTCAGCGGCTTGTAATGGGGGAGCAGCAAAGCTCCGGAGCCCAGCCGAATGCTCTCCGTCCTCGCTCCCACGTGAGCCAGCAGCACTTCCGGCGAGGTGCAGGCCAGCCCGGGCATGTCGTGATGCTCGGCCACCCAGTAGCGCCGATAACCCAGCCGCTCCGCCATTCGGGCCAATTCGACCGCCTGCCCGAGCGCATAAGACGCATCAGCTCCTTCGAGCACAGGGACCAAATCCAGCACGCTTAGCCGGAGCTTTCTTATCTTCATCTCCGAGTCCCCTTCCCGGTTCATCATGCCCCCGAATGACGATGCCGTTTCTGAATTTCGTGCATCCCCATAATAACCGCAACCCACTCGTAGCCGTCGACCCAACCGTTGTGCACCGTCAGGCAGAAGGCGGACGACTCGAACCAGCCGCTGACTTTTTGGAAAGATACGACGAGTCCGCCCTTGCCGTCCCTGATCTCGTAATCCCGCGAGAAGGCCGGGGAAGTAATCTCGAACAAGCCGACTCCATAACGGTCGTACTCGTATCTTTTGGACAGGAACGACATCCGGTACCTCAGCACGCCGCATTCTTGGCCGTTCGCGTCCGTCACCGCCCATTTGTTGGACAGCAGCCGGAATTTGCCGCCGAACAGCGGCCCGCCGTCTCCTCCGAAGACGTCCATCGCCGACCCGAACGCGCCGCGCAAGTCGACGAGCCCGACCTGCTCCTTGTATTCGTTGACTATTTCCGTTCTGCCGGCGTTAAAGAAGTTGTCCCGAAAATACAGAATCATCGCAAGCACTCCCCTCCATAAGCTGGCCATAGCGTTAACTCGCACAGTGTCTATTCGTACCTCATGACTACGATTTCCGCTCTCGTAATTTCATCTTTAGGAGCTAGGGCATAAGAACCTCTTCCTTGTATTATGCCATGCTTGAGCGCTAAAGCGAACGTTCGTTTCGCGGTCGCCCAGTGCCCGCCGATGTCTTCGATCGTTCGCCGCTCGTTTGCCTCAAAGCTTTCATAACCTGCCGAAGCACCGGATTATCGAAGCTGATTCCTCCGCCGACGCCAAAAATCCCGGAGAGCTCTCCGGGATCGGGATGGGATCGGAAATACGAAAAAACGGCGAAGGGTTCATTTTCCGTAGGCGGCTTCGAACAGCATGACGCCGTAGCTGCCGGCCGGGGAATCCACTTCGATCCGATCCCCTTTGCGCGCGAGCAGCAACCGGCTGCCCAGAGGCGATAAAAAAGAAATATGCCCTAAATCGGCGTCGATCTCATGCGGCAGCACGATTTTATATTGCTCTTCGGTGCCGTCGATTTCGTCTATAATCGTAACGACCGAGCCGATCCATACGCAATCGTCGGTCTCCCCTATAATATCGCCGTCCAGATAAGCATGAATATGATCGCAGTATCCGGAGATCAGAACTTGAATCGCATCCCTCTTAGCCAGGTCGGGGTATGCTTTTCTAAGCAGTTCGGACGTTTCCTTCTCGAAATAATCCAACTGTTCCAGTAAATCTTGGCGAAACGTTTGCTCAAGACTATGGCTCATACAGAGTTTCCCCCTCCTTGCCCGCGGATACGTATTCCGTCAGCAGCCTAAACAAAGATTTCATGGATCGATTCCTCCTAATAGGAAAATAGACCCTCCGAAAGGGCCTTATGGTTATCATAACAGATATTGTGACTTCCCGCCTATGAAAAAAAGCCGAGGCCCAAGCTTCAATTAGAACGGCCCGTTCCTTTCCAAATAAAAAA
This sequence comes from Bacillota bacterium, assembly GCA_023418755.1. GTDB lineage: Bacteria > Bacillota > Bacilli > Paenibacillales > Paenibacillaceae > Cohnella. The sequence continues at coordinate 23,288 of JAEZZE010000371.1, forward strand.
GCATACGTTCGTTTGCTTTCGGAATTATACTAGAGTCATGATCATCGAATGGCGGCTCGACCGTCGCCGGGAAGGAGAGTTAGATGAAGCCCGAGGTGCAATATAAGCTTCCCAAGACGCTGTTGAACAAAGGAACCGGATTCCTGGGCGGATACACCCATTCGCTGAATCCCTATACGGGCTGCGCTTTCGGCTGTTCTTACTGCTACGTGAGACAGATGCCGGTGTCCTTGTTCCATGATGGCCAGTGGGGAGAATGGGTGGACGTAAAACGTGAAGCCGACGCCCTGCTGCGCAAGGAGCTACGCAAAGCGAAGGCGAAGGGGCCGGTGACGATCTTCATGTCGTCCAGCACGGACCCTTACCAGCCCGTCGAATACCGGGAGAGGGTGACGAGGTCTCTACTGGAGGTCATGGCCGAAGAGCCTCCCGATTTTCTGCTCGTGCAGACGCGCAGCCCTCTCGTTACCCGGGATGTCGATCTGCTGGAGCGCTTGGGCGACCGGGTACGGGTCAGCATGACGGTCGAGACCGACCGGGAGGATATCCGCAAAGCTTTCGCCCCGTCCGCTCCGCCGATTCAGGCCCGCTTAAGAGCGCTGCGCGAGCTGACCGACGCCGGCATCCCGACCCAGGCGGCGATCGCGCCCGTCCTGCCCAGCACGGAAAAGTTCCCGGAGCTGCTCGGACAAGCTACGGAACGGGTATGCGTGGACGACTATTTCATGGGCGACGGCAGCGGCGGCAAGCGCACTCGCAGCCTGGGCATCCACACGCTGTACGACGAGCTGAACGCCTCGGAATGGAACCGTCCCTCCGCCTATCGCATCGTGCTGGAGCGGCTGCAGCGCGTATTCCCCGCCGATCGGATCTTCGTCAGCCGCGAGGGCTTTGAGCCGTAACTTAAGGCTCGAGCCCCGCCTGCCTTCGCGCACCGCCGAGAGCGGCAAACGAATCCAGAATAAACGATCGCAACGCTAAAGATTCACCCGCCAGATCCCCTCGCCCGATTCGCTCTCCCCTTCTCTGACCGCTTCGATCGTCCAGCCCCGGCCGTAATCGGCCGGGAAGCCAAGGATCGAATCCGGCTGGCCCCAATAATATTCGTACAGCCGCAAAGTGAATAAATACGTACGATCGTCGACGCGGCGCTTGCCCGACACCTCGAAGGTCATATGGTGCGGATTGGACGTCCCGACAAAAAAGGCTTTCTGCTCCTCGAGGTCTTTGTCCGCTTTCCACTCGTCGCCGACCCATTTCAGTCCTGTGTCCCAATCACGATGCGCCCATGCCGCGGCGAACTCGTTCACCGCCTTCAGGGCGAACAGATACTCTCGCGTAATTTGCGGCGGCTGCACGGCGGCTGGAACCGTGCCGTCGGATAGCGTCAGCTCTTCCAGGGGAACGAGCGACGCGGCGACGAACAGCAGCTGCTCCCTGCTGTAGGGCTTGGCCGTGCTAACGGACAGATACGTCGAGTCGCGCCAGAAATACCAGCTTCCGCCCGCCTCGCTGTCGGGAAGTCCGATCCATTCCGCCGTAAAACCGGGAAAATACCGCTTTTCGGAGACGACGCCGTTGGCAGTCTCCGGACGCAAGTCCGTCTTCGATTGACGAATCGAGAAGTGCGGGTACGTCAGCTTCAATATGCCGTCTCGCTCCTCCGCCTCCACGCCGTAATCGGTCGCAATGCCTTTGCGCGGTACGAACGGATCGAAAATGCGCAAGGCGTCGGCCTGGTCGCGAATGCGCAGCGCCTCTTCGCTCGTATACGGGATCGTTACGTAGCGCTCCGATTCGTACTCCTCCTTCGAGTAGGACTGAAAATGCTTTAACCCGTTCCGCTCCAGCCAATACAGCTTATATCGGGACCGATCCTGTCCATAAGCGGCCAAAACCGCTCCCTCCTCGGTTAACGTTACCGCCTCCGTCTGCAGCGCGTCGTTCAGCGAGCATCGTTCTAGGCGTCCGTCATTCCACCTGTACACCGTGATGCTCGGGTTCGATCCCGAGACGGAAACCACGTCCAGTTTTCCGTCGTGGTCGACATCCGTTTCCGAGGCATGCCCGTCCGTCACGACCAGCAGCGGCTTCGGAACGCCGTCGACGAGCTCGAAATAACGGCTAATCGAAGCCGCCGCCCCGACGGAGCCCTGTATTTTGAACGCTTCCTTTCCGAATAACCACAGATTGCCCACCGTTAATTGACTGTCTTGATCGTAAGGATAGCCCGCTACCGAACCCAAATCGTAAACGGCATCTCCATTGACAAGGGCTGCATGGAGACTATTCGTATCGTTCTTGCGCGCATAAATGACGACTTTCGGGTCCCGGGTGCCGTCAACCGCGTACAGGCTCGTTTCCTTCACGATGCGTTCCGCCTGCTGCAAGCCTCCTTTAAGCAGCCGTACCGAGCCCCGATTGGATTCGGTTTTCCATGCCAGCGGCACATCGCCTTCCACTCCCGCCCGATCGGCGGCTTTGACGATCGAAGCTTGGACGGCATCCGCCTCATGCACGGACGCATCGCGATCGTCCGCCAATCGTTCGGAAAGGCTCTCTCGGTCCTTAACCGAACTGCACGCCGAGCCGAACAGCAGAATCGCGAAGACTATAACAATCCACTTCAATCTCACGGGCATCACTCCAATGTTTATTGTACTTTTATAGACGAGCGAGCCTGGCTCTTTGTTCGTTTTTATTTGCCAAGCAAAAACGCCTTCGGCGTCCTTAGGACGGAGAATGCGTTTTGTCGGAGACGATTAAGGAATCAGAGCCCCGCGGAATGGAGATACAGAGAATAAGGTCGGCCTGCTGACCACTACATTGTAAAGGCGAGACAAGATGAAGAGACGACAACTGAACGCCTTGCCGGAACGAAGACGGGAAATCGAGCTTCGCCTGGGAGATAGCTCCGATCTGATCGCGCGGGATTGCCGCATCGGTCAAGATGCCATCCCGGCTCTTCTCATGTGGATCGACAGCCTCGTAGACAAGCGCACGCTGCAACTGACGACGCTCTCTCCTCTGCTATCCATGCAAGCCTCGCCGTTGCCCTCGAACGAACCGTCCGAATGTCTGGAAGAGCTATGCCGTTCCGTCGTCTCCGCTCCCGAGGCGAAAGTCGTTGGTTCCGTAGACGAAGCGATCCCCCTGCTCATGTGCGGCTGGACGATGCTGATCTTGGACGGGGCCAGCGGCATTGCCGCCATTCAAACGGAGGGCTTCGACAGCCGGGGGATCGAAGAGGCGCCTTCCTCGACCGTCGTTCGCGGTCCGCGCGACGGCTTCGTGGAATCGCTAGAAGTCAACGTTTCGCTGGTCCGCCGCAGACTGCGCAGCGCCAGCGTTCGCGTCGACAAGCTCAAGGTAGGCGAGCTGTCGCATACCGACGTCGCCGTTCTGTACATCGATCAAAGGGCGGAGCCGGCGATGGTCGAGGAGGTCAAGAACCGGATCCGCAAGCTGAAGATCGACGGCGTCCTGGAATCCCAATATATCGAGGAATTGATCAAAGACAGCCCGGCCTCCTTCTTCCCGACCGTGTACAGCACCGAGCGGCCGGACGATGTCGCCAACCTCCTGCTGGAAGGCCGGGTCGCCGTTATCGTGGACAGCACGCCTTTCGCGCTTGCGCTTCCCTGCACTCTGGCCCATTTCCTGGTCGCAACCGAGGACTTGTATTTGGCTTACCCGGTAGCGACGTTCATCCGGTGGCTCCGTTACGTCGGTTTTATGATGAATTTGCTGCTCCCGTCCGTTTACGTCGGTACGCTGACCTTCCACCCGGAAATGGTGCCCCCTCAGCTGCTCAGCAGCATTCTGACCGCCCGCGAAGGCGTGCCGTTCCCGGTACTGCTGGAAACGCTGCTGATGGAAGTGACTTTCGAGGTGCTAAGGGAAGCCAGCGTCCGGATGCCGCGTTCGATCGGCTCGGCGATCAGCATCGTCGGAGCGCTAGTCATCGGCGAATCGGCCGTACAAGCCGGCATCATCTCTTCCCCCGCCATCATCGTCGTCGCCGCGACGGCCATCGCTTCCTTCACCATTCCGTCCATTTCCCTGTCGGGCACGGTGCGGATCCTCCGGTTCGGAATGGTGCTGCTGGCCTCGATGTTCGGACTGTACGGCATCATGATCGGCTTGTTCCTGCTCGGCATTCATCTGGCTTCGATCAAATCGCTCGGCGTCCCGTATTTGTCCCCCCTTGCTCCATTCCGCAAGAGAGAATTTCTGAAAACGATGTTTCGCGTTCCCTGGTTCATGCTGAACAGGAAAAGAAATTCGCGGCGCCGGGCCTGAAGGAGATGCATCTTATGAAACCGGCCAAAACCGTTATCGGCCTGCTGGCGGCTATGCTGATCAGCGGCTGCTGGGGACAGATCAACTTCGACCAATTGACCGTCGTATCGGCGATCGGGCTCGATCCCGCCCAGAACGACATGGTTCGGGTAACGCTCCAGCTATCCAATCCGACGCTTCCGGTCGCCGCAGGCGGAGGAAGCCAGCAGCGCAGGCCTTACGTCAACTATGACGCCGTCGGAGTTACGATCCAGGAAGCGGTGGAGCGCATACAGCATCAAGCGAAAAAAAGCCTGTTTTTTCCGCAAACCAAAGTCGTGCTGATCAGCGAAGAGTTTGCCCGTCGCGGCCTGGACGATACGCTGGATTATTTCTGGCGGGAGACGAATCAGAATTTGAACAGTTGGGTGCTCGTTTCGAGACTGCCGGCCCGCCAGGTGCTCGATAAGGCGATGGAGCTGGAGCCGGTCCCGTCGGAGGAATGGAGGAAGTATTTGCAGGGCGATTGGAAGCGGCCGCTCCAAGTCGACGTCCAGATGTACCAGTTCCTTCCCCGGTTGAATCAGATCGGCCATCAAGCCGTCAGTCCGGGCATCGGGCCGCTCAACGCGAGCGGTAAGAGCGACATCATGGAGATCGGAGATACGGCCGTATTCAAAAACGATCGCATGGTCGGCTGGCTCAGCGGAGAGGAAAGCCAGATCGTCAACTGGCTGACCGGCACCAGCCGTCGCGGCAGCTTCCATGCCGACTTGGCCAAGGAAGAAAGCGTGAGCTTCAACCTGAACGCCATCCGGACCCACGTTACGCCGGTGATTAGAGGAGATCGTCTGATCATGAAGGTGCGGATCCAAGGAGTAGCCGAGGTGATGACCGCCACCGTGCCGCTGGACTTCAGTAAGCAGCAAACGATGATGCGGGACATCCTAAACCGGCAGTTGGAGAGGGCGGTGAGAGAGACGATCGCCAAGCTGTTCGCCAATTATGCCAGCGACGCCATCGGCTTCGGAGAGGCGCTTCACCGACGCATGCCCGCGGAATGGCAAAAACGCAAAACCAATTGGGACGAGGAGCTTCGCCGCACGGTCACGGAAATTACCGTTTCCTTCCGGGTCAGAAGAACGGGACTGCTTCAATAGAATCGGCTCCCGATCCCCGGCCTGCTCCAGAAAAGGAATGAAAGCATGAACAAACAGCAAATATCGGAGCGTCAATTTTTCTTTATCATTTTCGTGTCCATTACGTCCCTCACCTTCTTTTCCGTGCCCTCCCAGCTTATTCCGAAGGTGAAGCAGGACCTGTGGCTGTCCATGGCGCTCGGCGTCACGATCGACGTCTTCGTCGCTCTGCTGCTCTACCGTCTCGGCCTTAAATATCCCGGAAAATCGTCCGTTCAATACTCGCGGGCGATTTTAGGCCCCGTCGGCAACGCAATCAGCCTGGTCGTCCTGCTATTCTTCATCGCGGTATGCGTAACCGCAATCTGGATCTACAGCGATTTGCTGTCCAGCACGCTGCTCCCCAACACTCCGCTCGTCGCCTTCTCGTCGACGCTGACTCTGTGCTCGGGCTGGGCGGCGATCAAGGGCATTGAAACGATCGCCCGGCTCAGCCAGATTCTCGGGACGATCATTGTGATCACGACATTCATCCTGTTCGCCACCTCCATCCCGTTCATTGAGCTGCGCCAACTGCTGCCGCAATTCGAGAACGGCGTCGGGCCGGCCTTGCAAGGCGCCATCTACCCCGGCAGCTGGTTCGGCATTTGCATTTTGATGGGGATGCTGATGCCTCATTTAAAGCATCCGAGAAAGACGCTTAAAGTCAAAGCGAACGCGGTGATTCTGGGCGCGCTAGTCATGACCGGATATTTGCTGTACAGCATCGCGGTTATGGGCTCCTTTATGGCTAGCCGGATGGAAAATCCGATCTACGTCTTCACGAGGATCACTCAACTGATCATTTTCGAGCGAATCGAGGTGTTGACGCTGCTCGTGTTCGTCTCCGGCTCGTTTATCACGTGCGCCACGCTGTACTATTCGATCGCCCAGGGCTGCTCCGAGCTGTTCCGCACCAAGAGCTACAAGCCATGGGTCTACGCGTTAAGCCCGCTGTTTATCGTTCTTCCCGTGCTGTCCGTCACGGAGAGCTTCGGGGAGTGGCCGCCCTATCTGGGCTTCTGGTTCCCCGTCATCGCCTTGTCCATCGAAGGCGGCAGCGTCGTGCTTCTGTACGTCGCTTCGCTTTTTCGCGGGAATAAGCGCTGATCGGCCAAGAGCATGGCGGAAGCGGGGAATTCCGCGGGCCTGAATCTATAGCTCGAGCGGATCGCGAACGATCAACCCGTTGTACCCCTCGACACCCTCGAGCTTCTCCGTCTCCAGCGTGCCGAGATCGTGGACCTTCCAATCGCCGTCGACGAGCTTCAAGGCAACGTCCAGGTGCGCGGCCAGCCCGATCGCATACCACAAGTTCAGCGTAAACGTAAACCGAATCGTATCGGGAGAGACGAAACGCGCGTCGATCGGCGACCAGGCGAACGCGCGAGACGGAGCGCCCTTTCGCTTGCTTTCGGCAAAGTCCCGCTTCAGATGCCGGAAGCCCGGGTTGTTCCAAGCCTTATCGGTAAACATGGATCGCAGCTGCTCCTCGGACCACTTTCCCTCGGGCAGGCCGATATCCTCCAATCCCAACGCCTGCTCCAAACGGTTGGCGTAACGGCTTGTCAAGGCGGCCAGCCGCCCGTTCTCGGCCGAACGGTCGATTCCCCGCACGACGCTTAAAGTTCGACCCGCCAAGTCGGGCTTCAGTTCAAGCTCGTACCCGTCCTCCCCAAACCAGGCGCGAACGATCAACCGCTCTCCGTCCCGCTCGATCCGCCGGTTGGCGTCGATCGGGAGCCCGGCGACGCTCCGGTCGGCTCCGGACGCGTCGGCATACGCAAAGCGCAGAGGATAAGCTTCGCCTTGCTTCGTTGCCGCAAAAGCAAGAATCGTTCGGGACCCGCCGTCGAAGCCTTTGCTGAATCGGAAATCGTTCGGGTGGAAAACGAGAATATCGTACCCGTCGAATTCATATACGCGGATGGCGGAAGGAGATTTCTCCTGATAGAGCGGAAGGCCTTCCAGCTTCGGCAGCTTCGTCTTCTTTCCTTGCCGATCGGTAAACTCCGCGGCATAGGTTCCGTAGTACCGGATTCCTCCGCTATCTTTCAGACTCCGTTCTCCCGCCATCGATCTTATCTTCAGCTTGCCGTACCTCGAATTGCCGATCGCTCTCTCGGAACTCCCGTTAACCGTCCGGACATTTCTTTCATCCTCCCACCATTCCTGCGGCCCTCCCGGCTCCTTGAATGCAGCGGGCAGAACGGTCAAGCCCGAGGCGTTGGTCGGCAGTTCCTTGTCCGGATCGACGTAATCCAGGCTCGACTCCATTCTTCGCTCGTAGACGAGCCTGCCGCCCGGCACAACGTTCGGCGTCTCGTACAAGCGGGCGTCTCGACGCTCTACGACCGGGTCGAAATCGATCATCCGCCAAGAGCCGCGCGACGAATTCCATTCGTGCAGCAAAGCGCCTTCCTCGGTGCGCGTCAGCGTGAACAGACGGTCTCCGTTCCGGATCGCCTCCGAATCTTGCGGCGGCAGCCAAAGCTTCTTCGAGCCGGAATCCGCCAGCAAGTACGGGCGGGACCGAAAGCTATAGCCTTTATGCCTCTCGTAGATCACGGTTTCCGTCAATTCGCCGGCATCGCGGACGACGGAATAGTCGGCCAGCGTCCCTTTTTCGATATCGTACAGCTTATAGACCGAATCTTCCTTGAGAGGCTCGCCCTCTTCCCGCGGCGACGCGCCGAAGAGTTCGATCCAGACTTTGCCGTCGTCCGCCCACCCGAACGCGTTCATCCTCGTATCCCGGTCCGCGGCCGCCGGCAGCTTTAAGTTTGCTGCGACTTTGCCGTCCCGGTCGTAAAACCGGATGCCTTCCGCGTACAACAGAACTCCGTTGTCCGTATAAACCTCGCGCGCTTGGTCTTTGCGACCGTGCTCCAGGAAGAAGTATCGGCCGTCCGGGCTCCAGACGATGCCCGGGTCCGTCAGGGACGTCTTCTCGTCGAATCCGAACTCTCCGATCTTCCCGCCGGACGCGGTATCGAACAATTCGAACCGGTTGGCGAAAGCCTCTCGCTGGTAGACGAACCGGGACAGATCCGGCGAAGGATAGACAAGCTCGCGAGGCGGCTTGCTTCCGGGGTCTCCGTACGCCGGGTAGTCCGTTTTCCCGCTCGATAACACTTCTCCGGAAGCGGCGTCGATCCGCCAGAGCCGCCCTTTAAAGCTAGTCAAGATCAGCTTGCCGTGTCCGTCGTCGGTGCCTTTAACGTAATGCGCGCCCAGCAGAAAATCCTCCTGCCCGTACGGACCGACTTGCGTTTCCCAGAAACGGGAAGCGACGACCGCGACCTGTCCTTCCCGTACGTCCAGCGCCGCCAAATCGTAGGAGAGCCGGCTTCCCGTTAACCGGGGGAGCACGAACAGCACGCGGTTCTCGTCCACGAATTCGAACAACGGCGATTCGTCGGTCATCAGCATCTTCATTTCGTATAAAGGATAGACGCGGACGGCGCGCGTCGCGGGATCGACGACCGCCGCGTCGTACCTCGTCCACGTCGTTCCGGTTCCTTCCTCTTTGGATTCGTGCCTCGCGATCAGATGCGCGGTTACGGCAGATGTACTCGCGATTCGGTAGGACATGGCTTGCTGCTCCGGGTCGAACCTCAGCCGAAAGCCGCGATCGAAAGGCTCGGTCCGCGCTTCGAGCGGAGGGAACAGTCCGAAGCCGACCGCCTGGGCCGGGACCGCAGCGGATTCGCCGGCAACGGCCTTAACGGCGACAGGAACCGGCTCGCCTCCGATCCGGGGACCTGCCGGATCCCCGGCCGATCCCGCCTCGTGCCGGTTCATGCCGAGCGCGAGCGGCACGGCCAGAACAGCGACAAGCCCGGCCGTCAGGGCGAAAAGCGTTTTTTTCCTAGACATCGCAAAAGCCCTCCCTTATCCGTCCGATATTTAATCAGACGACTCCCGGAGGAAAAAGTTTCATGGACGATTTTCGGATCCGAAGCGAATGATCGTTAACGTATCGTCAAAATTGTAAGCCCGCGATTAAATCTTCCGACCGCGAGGCTCCCGATTCGGAATATCCTTTATACTTGATGTAAGTCATCAGGAAGGAGCGCCTCTCGTATGAAAGCCGATTTCTACGAATCCCCTCGTTTTTACATCAGCCGCAAAAAGATCACGAAGTCCGCGATGCCTAATCTGCACTATCATGACGGTTACGAAATCCTGTATTTGATCTCGGGAGAGCTGAGCTATCTCATCAAGGAAACCACCTACCCCATCATTAACGGCATGCTATTGCTGATTAACAGAAACGAGCTTCACAAGCTGATCAATCCGCAAGCCAAGCCGTTCGAACGCGTTACGCTATTGATGAAAAAGGAGTTCGCCAACGATTTGCTCGGCATCCCTTGGATGTCCAGGCTGTTCGGCAGCTTCGACACGCCCTTCAATGCCATTCGGCTGAATACGGTCGACCAGCATAAAATCGAGTCGCTGTTCGACCAGATGATCGCGGAGTACAAAAGCGAGGATCCCGTCTCAGACCACTATTTGAAAGCGCTGCTTCTTGAGCTGATGCTGTTCGTTCGGCGCAAGCTGAACGGCGTTCAACAAGCATCCGCCGCCGAACCGGCGCCGATTCACAAGAAAATATGGGGCATCGTCGAATATATCAACCGTAACTACGCGGAACGTCTGACTCTTGACAGCATTACGGAAAACTTCGATATCAGCCCCTCCTATTTCTGCAAAACCTTCAAAGAAAGCACAACCCTGTCCTTCGTGCAATACTTGAACAACGTCCGGGTCAAAGAAGCCAAGAAGCTGCTCAAGTCGAGCGGCTTCAAGGTTGCCGAAATCGCCGAGCAAACCGGCTACGACAACGCGACGCACTTCGGCCGCGTATTCAAAGAGCTGACAGGCGTAACTCCGCTCAAATATCGCCAAACGATCGACGAAAAAAACGCAAAGACGCTCTAAGGAACAAGGAGGCTCTCATGATCGACAATCATCGAATGCGGCTGTTGCGGCTTGCGGGCTGCCTGCTGATCATTCTCTTTACGCTGGCGGGCTGCGCCGGCGGCCGGTTCGGAGCCGCTTTTTCGTCGGCCGCTTCGGAGCAGGCGGAGCTGGTCTGGTTGATGTCCGCCGATCCGGACAAAAACAAGTGGCAGGAGAAAATGGTCGCCGAATTCGGGCGCACGCACCCCCATATCCGAGTCAAGCTGCTGAACATTCCTTACGAACAGTTCGATCGGAAGCTGGCTGCCCTGATCGCAAGCGGACATGCGCCGGACGTCTGGAATCCGAATCAGGCGGATAGCGGCTTCGCCACCTATTTGCGAATGGGCGCGTTGCTGGATTTATCTCCCTATTACGAGAACAGCAAGGCCGAAATGAGCGGGTTGGACGGGAAGATGATGGACGTTTACAGAGTAAACGGCAAGCTTTACGGCATCCCGTATATCAGCAACGCTACCTATTTGTACTACAACAAGGATCTGTTCGATCGAGCGCAGATTCCTTATCCGCCGACGAACTGGGACGATACGGAATGGACGTTCGAGACGATGAGAGACGTTGCCCGCCAACTGACGGAGGCAACCGGTAACCCCGAAACGCATATTTACGGCTTCATGCACGAGCTTTCGCCCAATGCGTTAACTTGGGCGTTCGGCGGAGACCTGCTGCCTGCCGACGCCTATGAAACCGGCATGATGCGCAAGCCGAACGTTGTCACTCCGGAAAATACGGCCGCGATCCGCTATTTCAGCGAGCTTGCGCTCGCGGACGGCGTTTCCCCAAGCCATCAGGCGCTTAGCGCCGCTTATACGCTTGGCAATCCGTTCCTGTCCGGCAAAATCGCGATGACCCTAACGGGCGGATGGGGATTGCGCTCTTACCAGAGCGCGGACTTTCGCTGGGGCGTAGCCGCGGTGCCTTATCATGAAGGCCGGCAATTGCCGCTGTATGTGGATCCCTGGTCCATCTCGGCAGCAACTCCCCATCCCGACGAAGCGTGGGAATTCGTCAAGTTCTTGGCTTCTCCGGACGGCGGCGCCGGAAGCTATATGACGGATGTCGGCCGAACGCCTGCGGAATCCGGGCTGCTCGCTCGTTGGTACGAGGCGACGGCCGCGGAGCTGGGCATGGACGCGCGGGACCTCCGGGAAGTGCACGAAGGGGCGCTCAAGTACGGACGGAGATCGGATAACCACCTGGTTGCCTATTATCCGATCATTCTGGACACAATGAATCAAAGCATGGGATCCGTGTGGAACGGAACGACAAGCGTGGAGGAAGGATTGGCCGCCATGCAGCGCAATCTTGAATCCTTGCATCTTGAATGAGTCGAAGAAGGATGCCGTCGCCTTCTGGCTGTTCGTGTCTCCCTGGGTATGCGGATTTGCGCTGTTCGGCGGCGAGCCGTTGATCGCCTCCGGCCTGCTCAGCTTTACGAATTACTCGCTGTTCGCGCCTCCTTCGTTCGCGGGACTGGACAATTATTCGGCGCTTCTGAACGACGCGCTGCTTTCCAAATCGCTGAAGGCAACGTTGGCTTATACGCTGCTGGCCGTGCCCTTTCATCTCGTTAGCGCGCTTGCTCTTGCTCTGCTGCTCCATTCCGCCGTCGTCGGACAAGCGCTCCTGCGCACCTTGTATTACTTGCCGAGCCTCGTGTCCGGAGTCGCCGTCGCGTTGCTGTGGTCCTCGCTCATGGACCCGCATTCCGGCTTTATTCATACCTTTCTATCCTCCGTGCTGGGCCTGAAAGGACCGCTGCTGCTGCAAAATCCGAGCTCCGTTATCCCCTCCATCGTATTGATGGATTTGACTTCGCTCGGAAGCACGACCTTGATCTTCCTGGCGGCGCTTCAAGTATTGCCCGCCGAGTTATTCCAAGCGGCCAAAGTCGACGGAGCGGGCAGGCTCAAGACCCTGTTTAAGATAACGCTGCCTCTGCTGTCGCCGGTGCTGCTGTTCAATACGGTCATGGACGTTATTTCCTCCTTGCAGGTTTTCACCCCCGCTTATATCGCGACGAAAGGCGGACCGGAATGGAGCTCCTATTTCTACGTCTATTACTTGTTCAGAGCCGCTTTCTTTCAATTCGACATGGGCTATGCTTCGGCTATGGCATGGATCCTGC
>JAEZZE010000392.1 GCA_023418755.1 Bacillota bacterium
TCGCGTTGTCCCGCTCGCTGCAAAATGTCGTGGCCTGGGCGGAGAAGGCGTTCAACGACCTGTTGGCCAATCCCGAAATCCAGGACGTCATGAACCGGATCAACGATTTCTACGTGCACAATCCCGAATATAAAGATACGATCAACAGCGGCATCTCCAATACCGCCCAAGCGATCACGAACACGGGAACCGGCTTGATCAGCTTCTTTTTCAGCGGTATCGTCCGCATTTTGTACTCCCTGCCCATCGTCATGACGATCGCCATCGTCGTGCTGCTCGCCTCCTTTTTCATCGGCAAGGACTGGAACCGCTACAGCGAGCGCATCAGGCTGTGGTTTCCCATGGCCCTCGTCCGGAAAGTCGGAGCGGTATGGCAGGATCTCCGGCAAGCCCTGTTCGGCTACTTGCGGGCGCAGCTCGTTATGATCTCCATCACGACCGTCGTCGTCATTATCGGATTATGGCTGATCGGGGTCAAAAACGCGCTTTCCATAGGCTTGTTGATCGGATTCATCGATTTGCTCCCTTACTTGGGCGTAGGCGCCGCCATGATTCCTTGGATCGCCTACGCATTCCTGACGGGGGACTGGTCCCTCGGCTCGGGGCTGTCGGTGCTGTACGGCATCGTCCTCGTGGCCCGCCAGTTCATCGAGCCCAAAGTGCTCGCCTCCAGCGTCGGGCTGGACCCGCTGCCTACGCTGATCGCCATGTTCGCGGGCCTGAAACTTCTCGGAATCGTCGGACTGATCGTCGGTCCCATCGTCGTCGTTATTTTGACGGCGTGCCATAGGGCGCACGTATTCCGGGATATCGGCCGCTACGTCAAATACGGCAGCCGCTGAGCGGCAGCCGTTCGGGCCGTCCCCGGCTACCGGCGATTCGGTCCCCGATAGATGGAGAATCGTCCTCCCCTTACCAGGCGCTCCAGCCAGCGATACAGAAACAACCGATAGATCGGACGGGTCAGCGGAAGCAGCAGCGTCAACCCGACAAGATCGGAGACGAACCCCGGAACGATAAGCAGGATGCCGCCCGCCAACACGCACAGCCCTTCAAGCAAAGTATGCCCCGGCGGCTGTCCGCTTTGCATCTGCTGCTGCGCTTGGCGCCATACTTTGCGGCCTTCCGTTTGAATCAGATAAGCGCCGAGAAGGCTAGTCGCCAGCAGCAGCCCGAACGTCCAGAAGCCCCCGATCCAACTTCCCATCATATAGATACCCCAGATTTCGATCAGAATCGCCAGTACGATCATCGCCAGCAGTTTTCTTTGCAAGGCCGTCACCCTTTCCTTATCCGTCTAGTCCCGCCAGATCCGTCATTTGATCATACCAGTCCGGAGCCTCGCGGGCGAACCGAACCGGCTTCCATTCCTTGTTCACCCACACGTGGCGCGTGCCGCCCTTGACGAGAAGAACGCCCGGCGGCTCGTCTCCCTCATATTCTTCTCCCAAACTTTCCGTCAAATCGCCCGCGAACACTCTCGATTCGAAACCGACGCGAAGGCTCGTCATCTCCGACACCCGCGTGCATACGGTAATCCATTCGTCGTAATGCGCGGCTTGCTTGAACGAAGCCTCCATGTCGGTCACGGGCAGCAGCAGGCCGCGCTCTTCCATTTCCCGGTAGGAAATGCCGGCCCTTCTCACCCATTCCGTCCTGCCGATCTCGAACCAATTCAAATAATTCACGTGATAGACGACGCCCATCTGGTCGGTCTCCTGGTACCTCACTCTCAGCGGATGCAAAAACCATTTGCCCATCCTTGCTTCTCCTTTCTCGGGCTCCGAATATTATCGGTTACGCGAATTCGCGTTCGTTGGTTTCACCTGCGTATCCGATCCGGCCCATCTCGACCGCGGCGGTACCCGGCCCCGTTGAACGGAGGCCATATGCAAAAATCCCCTGCGGCTCGGCCGCAGGGAACTTTCTATGCCCGTTTCGGTTGATTACATGACTTTAGCTTGGCCGGAGTAGATGACGCCATGCTCGGCGTACAGCGTCACTTCCATGCCGTCCTGCAGCAGCTTCGTCGCGTTGTCCACGCCGACGATGACCGGAATGCCCAAGTTAAGGCCTACGACTGCCGCGTGGCACGTAATGCCTCCGCATTCCGTAATGACCGCGGCCGCCTTCTCGATGGCCGGCATATATTCCTTGTCCGTCGACGGGACGACGAGAATGGCGCCGGAAGTCATTTTGCCGTTCGCTTCTTCCGGGGAGTTCGCGATTACGACTTTGCCCGTCGTGCTCTGGGAGCCGATGCCCTGACCTTGGGCGATCAGTTCTCCGACGTTGTGGATTTTGATCAGATTCGTCGTTCCGGAACGGCCTACCGGCACGCCCGCCGTAATGACGATCGTATCGCCGAGACGGACGATGCCGCTGTCCAGCGCGCCCTGTACGGCGATCTCGAACATCTCGTCCGTCGTGGACGCGGAAACCCCTTTGACCGGGATGACGCCCCAGACGAGCTGCAGGCGGCGAAGCACTTGCTCGACCGGCGTTACGGCGATGATCGGAGACTTCGGCTTATACTTGGATACCATGCGAGCCGTGTACCCGCTCTCCGTCGAAGTGACGATCGCTCTGGCTTCGAGATCGAGCGCGGAATTCGCTACCGCTTGGCTGATCGCTTCCGTTACGGACGTTTGCTGAGCGTTGGCTTGCTTCGTGAACATTTCGCGATAATGCAGGGCGGATTCCGCGCTTTCCGCGATGCGGGACATCGTTTGGACGGATTCGACCGGATATTTGCCGGCCGCGGTCTCGCCGGACAGCATGATCGCGTCGGTTCCGTCGAAGATCGCGTTCGCCACGTCGGAAGCTTCCGCGCGGGTCGGACGAGGGTTGCGCTGCATGGAATCGAGCATCTGCGTAGCGGTGATGACCGGCTTCCCTGCGCGGTTGCATTTCTCGATCATCATCTTCTGAACGAGGGGAACTTCCTCGGCCGGGATCTCCACGCCGAGATCGCCGCGGGCAACCATCAAGCCGTCCGAAACCTCCAAAATCTCGTCGAGGTTGTCGACGCCTTGCTGGTTCTCGATTTTGGAGATGATGTGAATGTGACGGGCGTCGTGGCGCTCCAGCAGCTCGCGGATTTCGAGCACGTCGCTGGCGCGGCGGACGAAGGAAGCCGCGATGAAGTCGACGCCGACTTCGATGCCGAACTTGATGTCGCTGATGTCTTTCTCCGTCAGTCCGGGCATGGAGATGGCCACCCCGGGAACGTTAACGCCTTTTTTGCTCTTGATTTGGCCGCTGTTGACGATCTGGCATTTGATTTCCGTGCCTTGGATGTCGAGGACCGTAAGCCCGATCAGGCCGTCGTCGATCAGGATCGTCGAGCCGACGCTGAGGTCGGACGGGAGATCCTTGTACGTAACCGGAACGCGGTTGATGTCGCCGAGAATTTCCTCCGTCGTCAGGGTGATGTACTCTCCCTGGACGAGTTCGATCGGCTCTTCCTTTAGCTTGCCGAGACGAATTTCCGGGCCTTTCGTGTCGAGCAGGATGGCAACGGTCTTGTTCAGTTCTCGGGAAGCTTGACGAATGGCTTTAATCCGGTTGCCGTGCTCTTCGTAGTCCCCGTGCGAGAAGTTCAACCGGGCGACGTTCATGCCGGCGGTGATGAGCTTCTTCGTGTTTTCCAGCGATTCGCTGGAAGGTCCGATCGTACAAACGATTTTTGTTTTACGCATGATTTCTTTTCCTCCGTTATCTATCCAAGTCGCGTATATGGAGAGCTATTCCAGCTCTGCGGTACCGAAGCGTCCGACCTTGCGGAACTTCCGGTACCGGTCTTCCCTCAATTCGTCCGGCGTCAGCTTGCCTAGCTCCTGCAAATTGCGCCACAGCGCTTCTTTGATCGACTCGGCTTGCGCGGCCTTGTCCCGGTGCGCGCCGCCTTGCGGCTCCGGAATGATCTCTTCGATGACGCCGAGCTCCCGCAAATCCTTCGCCGTAATTTTCATCGCCTCCGCCGCCTGGTCGGCTTTGGACGCGTCCTTCCAGAGAATCGATGCGGCTCCGTTCGGCGAGATGACCGAATAGATCGCGTTCTCCAGCATCAGCACGCGGTTGCCGACGCCGAGCGCGAGCGCGCCGCCGCTACCGCCTTCCCCGATGACGACGCAGACGATCGGCACGCCAAAAATCGCCATCTCGCGAAGATTGCGGGCGATCGCCTCGGATTGGTTGCGTTCCTCCGCGGTATCGCCGGGATACGCCCCCTTCGTGTCGATAAACGTGATGATCGGGCGTCCGAATTTATTCGCTTGCTGCATGAAGCGAAGCGCCTTGCGAAAGCCTTCGGGGTGGGGACTGCCGAAAAACCGCTGGATGTTGTCCTTCGTATCCTTGCCCCGCTGGTGTCCGACGACCGTCACCGGCATGCCGTTCAGCTTGGCCAGGCCGCCGACGATCGCCAGATCGTCGGCGAATACCCGATCCCCGTGCAACTCGATAAAATCGGTAAAAATCAATGAAATATAGTCAAGAGACGTCGGGCGCTGATGATGGCGGGCCATATGCATGATCTGGGCCGCGCTCATTCCGCCGTAAACCTCCGCTTCAAGCTGCTTGTAACGCTCCTCGAGCCTCGCGATCTCGTCCGAGAAGTCGATCTGCTTCTCGGCGCCGAAATGCTTGAGCTCGTCTATCTTCTTGCGCAGTTCGGCGAGCGGCCTCTCAAAGGGCAATTCACTGGACATCGGCCGGCTCTCCTTTCCAGGCGTGCATATCAAGAAGTTTGGTCAGTATGGCCTTCATTTCCTTGCGGGGAACGACCTTGTCCAGTTGGCCGTGCTTCAGGTTGAACTCGGCCGTCTGGAAGTTGTCCGGCAGCTTCTGGCGAATCGTCTGTTCGATGACGATGCGTCCGGCGAAGCCGACGATCGCTCCCGGTTCGGCCAAAATATAGTCGCCGAGGCTGGCGAAGCTGGCCGACAC
>JAEZZE010000459.1 GCA_023418755.1 Bacillota bacterium
TGTCTTGCCTATGAATCCGGCTTAATGTATTATCTCTCTTCTTTATTTAATGCTCAATCCCTTCAGCGCCCGCAAACGACGAAAAAGCATAAAGAAAGGACGGCCGGGGATACGATTGCGTTCGTGAGCATGATACAAACTAAAGGGGGCACTTGGGCGGGAGTATGCCATCCTATCGAAGGATTCGCTTATTCTCCCTATTCCTAAGCGGGGATGCACGTAAGGCTTTCGCTTTCGACCCCGCCCTCCAAACTCCTACAATCGGTTAGGGCAGATTAGGATAGATCATAATTTTAATGCTCGTATCTTTTTGCGTTCGAGCCATTTCTACCGCTTCCTTGATGTCCTCCAAGGCGTACTTGTGAGTAATGATTTGCTCGATATCGATCGAAGAGCCGGTTAAGGCCTGGATCGCTGCCGGATACGTATTGGCATAACGGAATACGCCGTATGCATCGATCTCGGCATCGATCAATTGAGACATATTCATCGGAATCAAATCCGCCGACGGCAAGCCCACGAACACTATGGAGCCTCCGCGATTAACCAGATTGATCGTATCCGCCATTGCCTTTCCATTGCCGGAGGTTTCAACAACCAAGGTCACGCCTGCCCCGTTCGTCAGCGCCTCTAGCCGCTCCTTGACGTTCTCCCGCGACGAATCAATGACCTCTGTAATGCCCATTCGACGAGCGAGCTCCAGACGGAAAGGGACAACGTCGGTCGCATAGATTTCCGTCACGCCGAACAGCTTCGCCGCCTGTGCGGCCAACAGCCCGATCGGACCAAGACCCGTAATCAGCAGACGATCGAACGGCTTTACCTTGCCGCGCAGCATAGCATGAAAGCCGACGGACAGCGGTTCAAGCAGCGCGCCCTCCTCATAGCTCATCGAATCCGGCAGCTTGAAAAGAAAGTCGCTCCTAATTGCAATATATTCAGCCCATGCTCCATTCACCGGAGGCGTAGCCAGAAAGACGACATCGGGACATAAATTGTACCTTCCCGATTTGCAGTAGTGACATTGTCCGCAAGCGACACCCGGTTCGACAGCCACCCGGTCGCCGAGCGAGACATTCGATACGTTCTTCCCCACCTGCACAACCTCGCCCGCAAGCTCATGACCGAGTATGATCGGCTCCTTCACCACGTAACGACCGATTTTACCATGCTCATAATAATGAACGTCCGAACCGCAGATGCCGATGCAATACACTTTCACCAAGGCTTCGTTATCGCCCGGGACGGGAATGTCCACCTTCTCCACCGCTATGGACAACGGTTGATCCATAATCGCCGCATTCATCTTCTTGTTCGTCTGCGCCACGCATTGCACTCTCCTTTATCTTAATCGGGCCCTAGCCCTTGGATTCCCTATATTCAAAGTAATCAAAATCGGCATGCTTCCTCCTGCCGCTTAAATCCTGCACGCACATGCCGATAAAGGCGCCTGTAAAGCCTTGATCCAGCAGAAAACCGTCTCGGATCGATTCTGCATTCTCATCCGACATCTTGCCGGCGTCGAGCACGGGTCCGATCGCCGTCCAGCTTTCTCCATCGCGGGAATAGTGGAATTGCGCCAGCTCGTAATGAAGGACGAGCTTCAAGTAACAGCGATTCCATCCTTCGATGGACACTTCCCGATCAAGCGGCTCATCGTACTGGCCTTGGTCGCAGGTTAGAATGGCTAAGGTTTTGCCTAGTTTCTCATCCCGGCTGATCCGCAAATAATAATAGTTTTTAGCATTATAATAATAAATCAAACCGGCCATTTGCTGATACATTTCCGGTTCAAATTCGACCGCAGTCTGGGCTTCTGCCACAAATGCTTGCTGCCGGCGCGCGACCAAACTTTGCCTATGAGAAGAGTAGAGCGATTCCCGACCCTTTAGCCGCAGAAACCCCGGTCGTTCCTGCAAAGACATCCAACTGTGGTCAATCGGCTCCCTGAGGGTATTGAAATGAATACCTAGAATATCCTTGTCGAAGTGGTCCCGACCCGTAGAATCATCAATAAACGGATATTCCGGCAGGTCCGGTCCCTCTGTAACGAGCTGCGGATCGTTTCCTCCGCAAGAGAGGCGCAGCCAGCCCTCCTTATTCCATTCCGCCTTCTGAATGGCGGTTTCCCTGCCCAAATTGCACATTCGCGAAGAGGGAAGCGGGCGACCGCACAGATGGACCATGAACCATTCCCCCTTCCGGGTTTGCACAAGGCTCGCATGACCCGCACGCTGAAGCGGAAGATCGGGCTTGCCGCGGGAAGTTAGGACGGGGTTCTCGGGATCCACTTCATATGGACCGAATATCGAAGCGGATCGCGCCATTGTCACGGCATGATCCCAACGGGTTCCTCCCTCGGCGGTCAGCAGGTAATAGTAACCGTCTTTCTTATACAGGTGCGGTCCTTCCGTTAGACCCAGAGGCGTTCCGCCAAAAATATTATAAATCGGACCGACCAGTTCCCGCATTGTTTCATCATATTCTTGCATAACAATGCCCTCGAACGGATTTTTGCCTTTGCGATGATCCCAAGTCATGTTGAGCAGCCATTTCGTACCTTCCTCATCGTGAAAGAGCGACGGATCGAACCCGCTGCTATTTAAATAAGTCGGCTCTGACCATGGACCCATCACATCTGTGGCCGTGACCAAGTAATTGTGCGTATCCTTATAGGGACCTAAGTGACTTTTAACATCGGTATATACGAGGTAAAACGTTCCGTCGCAGTAGCTTAATCCAGGCGCCCATATGCCTCCCGAATCCGGATTTCCAGTCATATTCAACTGGCTTTTGCGGGTGAGAGGATTCGTTAGCAGACGCCAGTTTTTCAAATCCTTGGAATGATGAATTTGAATGCCGGGAAACCATTCGAACGTGGAGGTCGCGATATAATAATCGTCTCCCACGCGAATGATCGATGGATCCGGATTAAAGCCCTTCAGAATCGGATTTTCAATCTTAGACATCACCTTTTCTTCCCCCTTGCCGTGACTGCATCATAATCGTGCGGAATTATCCTTTGACCGATCCGGCCATCAACCCTTGAGTAAAGCTCTTGGAACCGAATGAATACATCAATAGAATAGGGAGCGTACCGATTGCAAGTCCCAGAATTTGCGCCGCGTAATCGGTTCGGTAAATGCCGCTGAGCGTGGCGATTCCGAGCGGAACGGTATATTGACTCGGATTATTGACCAGAATGAGCGGCAGCACATAGTTGTTCCACGACCATAGGAAAATGAGCAGCGACAGCGTAACGATCGCAGGCTGAATGATCGGCAGAACGATTCTCCAGAATATCTTAGCATCGTGGCACCCGTCGATACGAGCGCTCTCGATGATTTCCGTAGAGACTGTTCCCTTGATGGATAGCGTCATCCAGAACACGCCGAACGCGCTCGGAATCCAAGGAAAGATGAGCGCCAGATGCGAATCGGACAAACCGAATTGATGCATCTCAATGATATAGCCAACCAACCCCAATTGGCTGGGAATCATCATCGTCGCAAGAATGGAATAATAAATGACATTCTTGAACTTAAAGTTGTATTTCGCGAATGCAAAACCTGTTAACGCGCTGACGATGACGCAGAGCACCGTGCTGCTTAACGAAATATAAAAACTGTTCCAGTAAAACTGAAGAAAGTTGCTGTTCATTATGGTTTGGATATTTTCTCGCAAGTAATTGCCTGGCAGAACAACGAAACCTCTAAATAAATCTTCGCTCACATAAGTGCCCATTATAAGCATCATATAGAAGGGAAACAACGTAAAGAGACATAATGCAAGCATTAAGCTTAACTTGGCCGCCTGCCTCCATTTACCTATCATTCATTATCCCCCCTCGATAGACGAATGCCGACCAACGAAAAGACGAAGATGACCAGGAATAAGCCGTAAGCAATGCTAGCCCCGTAGCCGAATCGGTTGCCCGTGGAGAATGTCGTATCATATAAGTACCACATCGGCGTGAAGCAGCTTCGCTCCGGTCCTCCAATGAGCGGAGAGCCGGATGCCCAGCCCGCCAATAGCAGCATCGGCTCGTCTAGCAGCTGGAAGCCATATATGACGCTCGTAATGACCAGAAACAAAGTAACCGGCTTCAGCATCGGTATCGTAATGTAGAAGAAGGACTGATAGGGCTTGGCGCCATCCATCCAGGCTGCCTCGTAGACTTCCTTGGAGATCGTCGCCAATCCCGCCAGATAGATCAGCATGCAATAGCCGAAGCCTTTCCAGAACAGCATCACGATAAGGACAAAACGAGCGCCGATGGGGGTTCCCAACCAGTTAATCCCTTCCGTCCAAATCCCGATTTCGATGAATATTCGATTCAGAAGTCCGGATTGCCAGTCAAAGAACAGAGCAAACAGCAGCCCGATCGCCACTGGTGTTGTAATGTAGGGAAGGAACAGGGCGAGTTGAAAAAAACGTTTCAGCCGCATATGACCTACATACAGAAGCGAAGCGAGGATCAATCCGACAATGATCTGCAGCGGGATGTAGATCACGATGAGTAGTGCCGTATTTCCTAGCGAACGCAAGAACACCGCGTCCTGCGCCAGATGGATATAATTCTGCAAGCCGATGAATTTCATTTCATTGATGCCGTCCCAATCCATGAAGCTGATATACAACGAGAATAAGATCGGGAATAGCCCGAAGATCATGTAAGCGATCAAGTATGGGGTTGTAAACAAATAAGGCCAAGGATTTCTCTTGCTCTTATTCGGGCTCGTTGTCGGGATCGGGTCTGCCATGCTGCAACTCAACTCCTTTATGCATCAGGGAATCGCGTTGATCATGATTCCCTGATGCGATTGGTTCGTTATTCTGTTGTAACCTTCGGTTCGATTTCTTTGATTTGCTCCACGACCTTATTAATCACTTGGTCTACCGTCATCTTCTGGTCGGCGTTTAATGCCTTGAGCGCGACTTCATTCGCTTGGCGAACGATCGGCTCGTATTCGCCCAAGTAATAATCCTTCACCGTCGAGCTCATTTCTACAAAGTACTATGACCAATATCCTGACCGCCGAACCATGCATGCTGCCACTCCGTGAAGCTTGGATCGTCGTAGGCCGATTTGAGGTGATTAAAGGTTCCGGCCTCCTTCTCAAGCTGCGTGCCTTCCAATGTCATCTTCGAGTATTCGATGAATTTCCAAGCCGCTTCTTTGTTCTTCGCGTCTTTCGGAATGGCATAAGAGGAGCCTCCCATAATGACACTCCCGCCTGGCGGAGTCATCAGTCCCCATCTTCCCGCGTCTTTTCCTTTAGAATCATTGTTCTCGAGCAGATAGTTAGGCGCCCAAACCGGTCCGATAGAGAAAATATGATTGTCCTGCGAGAAGGCAACGTTCCATGCCGGCGACCACTCCGTCAGCTTGTCCACGACTCCCGCATCGCGGAACTTGATCAGCTGCTCGTAGGTAGCCGTCAGGTGTTCCTTGTTTAATTTCGTCCCCTCTACCCACGTCATCTTGCTCTGCGCCTGAGAATCCAGGAAAGACCATAGATCCCATAAGCTTGGGAACAGGAATACTTTGCCGTTGCTTTTCTCTTTAACCTCAAGACCTTTTTCCAGCAATGCATCCCAAGTCGTCAGCATTTTTTCCAGCTCTTGCGGATCGTCGGTGCCAAGATATTCCTTGGCTAACCCGCGCTTATAGATCAATCCCGCTACGCTTAAATCCGTCGGAATACTTACCAACTCGCCTTCGGCATTCGAATTCGTCAACGGACTGTATTCGAACAGCAAATCCTTATTCGCGTTATAGGGCGAATTCTCTAAAACATCGAAGATGCCCAGGCTGATCGCTCTGCCCCGGAAGCCGCGCTCCAGCATAACGATATCCGGCAATACGCTGCCCGAAGCCAGACTGACCTGCAGCTTCTGCATCATGTCCGCAGACTCGGTGTGAACAAAGTTGATGTCGATATCAGGATACTGTTTGTGAAATCCTTCAAGCGTTTTATCCGGCGGCGCATAATATCCCCACATCGTTACGGTTTCCTTCTTACCGGACGAACCGGCTGTTTCTTCGCCCTTGACCGCTTCTTTCGTAGCAGGAGCACTTTCGGTTGCCGCGCCGTTGCTTCCTCCGCAGCCCGCCAACACAATGGCAAGTACGAGTATTGCCTTAAAGCCCAACAATCTGAAAATCGAAACTCCTGTAAGTGCTTTCATTTTTACGCCCCTCGCTTCGGTGTATTTTGATGATTCCGTCTTACACATCCAAGCTTAGCAACGGCCCAATCGGAAGAGAATATAAAATCCGTCACTTTCGTCTAAATTTCTACAGTAACCTGCTCCTTTCGCCGAGAGGTAAATCTGCTACAATAATGAAAAGATTCCATTGGAGGTGAAGACGCATGTCTGGCCCATCATTCATGAAAGTCATGCTTGTCGATGACGAATTACTCGCTCTAGAGGACCTGAGGACGCTAATCCCGTGGCAATCGAACGGCTGCGAGATCGTAGCTATGGCTACCGACGGCAAAAAGGCGCTTGAGCTCTTCCGGCAATATGAGCCGCACCTCATGATCGTCGATGTGCGAATGCCTATTATGGACGGCATTGAATTACTGCGTCAGCTTTCCCTCTATGATCCGGAAAAGTATCCCAAGATCATTCTACTAACTGCCTATAAAGATTTCGGCTATGCCCAAAAGGCGATCGAATATCGCGTGTCCAATTACTTGTTGAAGCACATGCTTGACGAGCATACCTTGCTTGAGGAAGTCCTGAAGGTTCGCAGGGAATGGGTCAACGAGCAGCATCATACGAAAGTCGTTCATCGGCAATTGCTAAAGCATTGGATCGCCGGGAGTACAACCGCTGTACCTACGTTACCTGGAAGGAACGCAACTCTCGACATGGCACGTACAATCGGTTTAATCGTATTCGAAGCGGACTTCCCGTTTTCCGTCACACCCTATTTGGATGAGCCGGAGTTTCCTATTACGATGAGCTTCATGGAGCAGCTCGATTGGAGCAGACTGGGAATCCGTCATCCTATAGATGTTGTGGAAGGCAACAACGGACAGTGCTGTCTGATCGTATCGTTCAAAGATACCCATAGCCAGCGGCATGTCCACGAGACGCTCCAACATTTAGCCTCCTATGTACTTAAACAATACAACAATACGTATCAAGCAACACTATCGGCAGCCATAACCCACTCGTTCGGCATGAAAGCGCTTCCTGAATTATACAGGGAAGCTGCCCATGTACTGCGTTATAAATGGTTTATAGGAAAAGGTACGTTCATGGATACGTCGCAAATGCGCCCCGAAATCCGCCGTCAATTCCTGGATACGCCCGATCTTGATCACGATTTGAAAGCCGTTTTGGGAATGGCCTATCAAGCGGATAGCGAAGGACTTGAGCAAGCGATCCAACGTTTGTTTCAGAAAATGAAGGAGCCTTACTGGAATCTGCACGCTCTTTACAAATCGGTCGGAGGGCTCCTCGACATTCTATCCCAATTGGATGAGGCCGCCGGCGGGTTGCCGGATCGGGAGGCCCCGAATCGCGATTTTCAAAGCTGCGGCTTATTCGGAATAAACGACATACGGGATTGGTTTATCGCCAGATTTAAGCATACGCTTGCCGAGCAAGACCTGTCCGGCAACCGCTACTCTTACAAAACAATCCAAGCCATGGACTACATTCGCAAGCATTATCGGGAGGAAGTAAACGTTCGGACCGTATCCCAAGCGCTGCATATTAGCAGTTCCTATCTCCATCAGTTGTTCAAGAAGGAGATCGGGCAAACCTTCGTAGAGTTTCTTACGGATTATCGCATTAACATGGCTAAGGAGCTGTTAAGAGACGACACTTACAAAATATACGAAATAGCGGAGATCACTGGATTCAATACAAGCCAATATTTTAGCTCGGTGTTCCATAGAAGCACGGGCTTTAGCCCTCAAACATACAAAAACAAGCTGTCGGGGACCCGCGACTATGAAAATTAATATGAAAATCCTTGTCCATTCCAGCCTGGTCGTCATTGGCAGCCTGCTGGCTTGCGGCATCGTCATTTATTTCTATTTTACTTCCATATTTACGACTCAGGTTATCCACGATGGAACAGTCAAGCTACAGCAAACGGCGGATCAGCTTCAATACGTACAGGATGATATTCTGAACTTCTCCAACACCGTCATTGTCAATTCGCGGATTCGCAACAATCTGCAACAGTATGATAGCGCAGACGCAGTGGACAGACTATATTTGATATTTTACATGCTTCACGAACTGCAAGCGCTTACCTTCCTGCGGAATGACATACAAGGGTATGCCATTATTACGACAGACGGAATGGCGCATTGGAAATCGGGGACATACCCGATCCGTGACGAGCCCTGGTACCGGGATTACCAGCAGCAGAATATTCAATCTGCATTCATCAACACGCCGTATTCCCTGTTCTACAGTCTGCCAAATAACGAACGAAATCCCGATGTCTTTGCGTTCATTACCAAAATCCGGGACTACAATCAGCCGAACCGGGTCATCGGCGAGTTTATTATGGAGCTGAATCTTTCCAAATACCGCAACCTTGTCGACAGCGGCGCAAACGATTTTGAAGGGTTCGTCTGGTTGATCAAGGATCGCTCCATTATTTATGAAAAGCAATATAAAGCGTTTGTCGGCGTGATGCCGGACTTGCGTCAATATCTGCAACGCCATACCGACAAAGAAAGCTTCAACTTCGAAGGTCCGCAAGGCTACTATTATGTCAACCAATCGATCGGCAATAACTGGATTTTGCTAGCCCATACCCCCAAGAGCTTCATCGCCGAGAAATCGAAATTTATATTGTATTTCGTCGGCGCCGTTATTTTCTTAAGCATTCTAATCATCATTCTGCTCATGAGTCCGGTCATCCGAAATATTACTAAGCCGATCCTTCAGTTAAACCGGGCGATCAACCAGGTAGCTACTGGCAACCTGAATGTCAGCGTAATGATCAAAAGTGGGGACGAGATGGAGAATCTGGGACATAAATTCAATCAGATGACGGTCGATCTTAAAAAACATATCCATGAATCCATGGAGCACCAGCGGAACAATCAAGAGATGCAATTCAATCTCATGCTCTCCCAGATCAATCCGCATTTCATTTACAACACGTTAAATTCCGTCATCTATCTCGCCAGGAAGCATAAGTATCGGGAAATTATCCGCTTGATGTCCTCCTTCATCCATTTGTTGCAGGATTCCATAAAGCTTGGCGAGAAGGAAACGTTCGTCACGATCAAACGAGAGATTGATATTATCGACGATTATGTACAGATTCAGAAATACCGCTATCAGGATAAATTTGAACTGATATGGGAGATTGAACCGGAACTGATGACAACCCCCATCCCCAAGTATATCCTTCAACCTTTAGTAGAGAACGCGCTGTACCATGGCATCATACCCAAGGAAAACAAAGGAACTATTCACATTACGATTCAGCGGGAGCGTCATCATATCCTGCTCATTGTTAAGGATGACGGCGTTGGTATCGCACCCGAAGTGAAGCAACGCTTATTCATGAGCCAGGACGTAAACGCCGTTTCCGGCGATGCCCGGCTCCGGCACATCGGATTGGATAATATCCACAAGCGGCTGTCCATCCTATATGGCAATGAGTTGAACATCGAGGTTGACAGCGTACCGCTGAAAGGAACTCGGATTATCATACGTATTCCTATTAAGTAAGACGGCATGAACGATATCGGTTTAACGCGAAGAGAACATGTGCTGGGTCATTGACACATGTTCTCTCTCTTGGCTTTCTTCACTCTATTATCTCTCTAAGCTTCTCTTGATACTAAGCTCAAGCGGCGAATAATCCGCCTCATTGTCCCGTTGCAAATTCATTGGCTCGGACAGCGGCGTCGTTCTGTTGCACATGAAACGCGGGATACGCAGATGGTTCTGTGACCGCGCATGGAATACGAACGGGTGACAGAGCATGACGTCACCCGGCTTCCCTGTCGTTTCAACAACGCGCAGGTCGAATCCCGCAGGGTCGCGATAAACGGTATTCATAAATTTCTCTATGCGGTTATCGCCGGAAGCTGGAGCGGCGCCGGTCAATTCAGCCAGCCATGGACTCGCTTCGACGGCTTTCTGGATGGCCTCGTGCAGCTCCAGCCCTTGGGGATTCTCGTTCAGCATCCTCGCTACAATGTGGTGCGAGCCCTCTGCGACTAAGGTACCTCCCCCGAAGGGTTTAATTTCAGAGAAGAGCGGAATACATAAAAGCCCCTGATCCCGACTGTTAATGAAATGTCGGAAGTGCTGTCCGTCATAATGCCAGCCGTCTAGCGGAACATCCCATGGCACTTCCGCGCCTTCGGAAAAATTGACCGGCCACCAGCCCCACATGACGGTAAAGCCTTTCAACGCCCAGCGATCCATGCCAACCAGATCCTCGATCGCATCCTTAAAGCGCTGAGAGTTGCAGCGGTCGAACTCCTCCGAGGCATAGTTCTCCTGGATATGCACTAACGGCGTCGTCCAGGTGGAAGGATCGTCTTTTTTTATATTTCGCAAACTTAGTTGTCTCCACACGAAATCTTGACCCGCCAAGGCATCCTCCATGGCAAAGGCTTGTTCGAGCTTCACCCATCCGCGTTCCATGAAATGTTCCACTTGAGCATTCGTCAGCACTTTGTACGCCATTCGTATTGTTCCTCCCTAGAAAGTAGTCGCTATACTTCCTTCACAATACCAGCCGTTATTCCGGACTCAAATATAAAATTCAACACTTTTGTCTAAATTCGTACATTATTATTTCAACAAGGACGCGACCCGCAGCTCCTGTAGAATCGAAGCGCCGGCAGCATCACGTAAACGAACCTTCTACGAAAACAATCCCGTTGATCCATAAAGCATCATCGGGATTGTTTTCGCAGTTCTTATCCACTTAGCGTAACGGCCAGGGCCGGAGTCAGAAGTGGCCAGGTGCCGTGAAATTCAGCCATTTACCGGAAGCTAGAGGTTCCCACTAGAGGCGCTTGGTCCCGGCGTCTTACAGGCAGCCGTATACGAGGTTTTTCAAGCGCGGATGCACGTAAGGCTCCTGGTTGTTCAACAGGTGCTGCGCGTACATGACGGTCAATTGCTCGGTCGGATCGATGACGGCCAGGCATCCGGCGGCTCCGGCCCAGCCGAATTCGCCGAGCGGGCTTAATACTCCGCTTTCTGCCTTGGAAACGTGCGTTCTGACACCCAATCCGTAACCGTAGCCTTTCATATGCTCCCAGGAGAAATCTTCGCGCATACGCCCCGTCAGTTGGTCCGTACGCATCAGATCCACGGTTGCCGGTGCCAGAATGCGAACCCCGTCCGGGCTCGTTCCGCGATTGGTCAGCGCGTTCAGGAACAGCGAATAATCGCTTACCGTCGACAGCAGCCCCGCTCCGCCGCTCTCGAATTCCGTGCCGATCCGGTAACCGTTCCCGTCCTTGCGCACAGCTTCGCCTAACGCGTCGTTATATTCGTACTGCGGAGCCAATCGGCCTCTCTGCTCCTCCGACAAGTCGAAGACGGTGTCGTGCATGCCGAGAGGTCCGGTGATCTCGTCCCGGATATAAGCGCCGAAGCGCCTGCCGGCCACGACCTCGACAAGAGCCGCGAGAACATCGTGGCACAGGCTGTAATTCCAGCGGGTGCCCGGCTCGAACAGCAGCGGCTCCTTGGCCAGCGCCTCCGCGAACGCCCGCGTCGGCACTTTGCCGTTCGTGCGCCGCACGACATCCCTCATGGAGGGCGAGGCAATATCGTAAGTGAAACCCGCCGTCATCGCGAACAGATCGCGTACCGTAATCGGCCTTTGCGCGCGCTCAAGCACGACTTCGCCGCCCGGAAGCTGCTTTTGCACGTTCATCTCCGCATACTCCGGCAAATAAGCCGATAACGGATCGCTCAGCAGTATCGAACCCTGCTCCACGAGCCGAAGCGCGGCGACGCAGGTCATGATTTTCGTCAGGGAATACAGATTGATCATTTTGCCTTCCTCGATCGGCGTCCCCTCTTCCAGATCGAGATAACCGCTCCGGTAGCGGAACACGGTGCGATTGCGATGAATGACCAGCACCTCCGCCCACGGAATGCGCCAAGCCGTCATGCGATCGATAAATTGAGCCAGCGGTTTGAAGTCCATAATCGCCATCCTTTAATTTTGCTTGCCCTCTATATTCGTCAAGTCCGTCCTCGAATCCTTCCGCCGCGGTCTTGATCGTCGACCCGTCTCCGACCTATAATGGAAGCGACTTAGAACCGTGTACGACCGGATGCCCAATGTGAATCGCCCGGGGCATGAAGCTGCCGGACCTTAGACGCAAGGAGACGATCGATCGGGATGACCATATACAAGTCTCCGCTTCCCGCCGCGCGCAATCGCTACAAGGGTTCGTCCGAGCTTCGGGAGGATCTTCCTTTTCCCTATGAATTCGACAGCCTCTCCTACCTCGGCGTTCAATCTCTGAGCACCTGGCAGGTGGACCGGCATATTCACGAGCATTTCGAGCTGTGCTACGTGGATGAAGGACAGGGTTGGTTTTCGATCGACGGGGACCTGTACCGCGTGAGCCAAGGGGATCTGTTTCTGACGAAGCCGGGAGAATGCCACCAAGGCGCCTCTCTGGGAGAGACTTACCGGCTGTACTACACCGGCTTCCAATTGACGAAACGCCCCAAGCTGGAGAGGGATTATTATCGGCTTGGGCGCGGTCGCACGGTGCAGGATCCGAGCGGTCGGGTAAAGCGGCTGTTCGACGCCCTCTTCTCGGAAATCGAGGAAGCCGGACCTCATTCGGCGCTCATGGCGGAAAGCCTGTTCCATCAATTGCTGGTTCGCGTCATCCGTCTCTATCGCGACGACGGTCTCCCGGACGGCGATCCGGAAGGGGGCCCGCTCGCCCCGGCGATGAAAGAGCTGCTTCACTATCTTCACGAGCATGCAAGCATCGGCATCAACGCCATGGATTTGGCGAAGATGCACCATCTCAGCCGGACTCATCTGGAACGGGAGTTCAAGCGGTCGTTCGGCATGCCGCTCGGAAAGTACGTTAGAATGCTGTGCACGGACCGCGCGAAATTCTGGCTGACGGAAACCGACGATACGGTTACCGCGATCGCGGAACGGCTGGGATTCTCGTCGCTTCATTCCTTCAGCGTCTTCTTCAAGCGCCATACCGGGGTTTCTCCTTACGCTTATCGCCGTCCTTCCTTGGAAAATGACGAAAAACGTTAACTTCCGGCTTAAGACGGACAAAGCCGCCGTCCGCGGCTCGCGCTATGATGGAGGCAACGCATGAGGAATCATGCGGAACCATCCTGGCGGGAGGAATCCGAAATGACGAACTTGAATAACGTATTGCCGACCGAGGCGGACATCGATTTTTTCGAGCGAAACGGATACTGGGTAGCGCCGCAGCTCATCGACGAGGAGCGGCTGGAACGGCTGCGCGAACATATGCACCGGGTATACGAGGGCCGGTTCGAGACGGGACGCGCGCCCCACAACGGGTATTGGACGCCCGAGAAGGGCAACGGGCTGCGCAAAACCGATAATTCCCACTGGGCCGATGCGGAGCTCCGCTCGCTGGCCACCGATCCCGTCATCGGCGAGATCGCCTGCCTTCTGATGAAGGCCGGCTCCATTCGTCTCTGGCACGACCAGCTGCTGTTCAAGCCGGGCAACCCCGACCGGAAGTCGGGCGGCAATGTAGGCTGGCACCAGGATTATTCGTACTGGCAGTGCGCCGCCGAGCCGACGCTCGTCACCGCCTGGGTCGCCTTCGACGACGTCAGTCTGGACAACGGCTGCATGCAAGTCGTTCCTCGCAGCCATCAATGGGGCTTGGTCAATGTCAACGATTTCTTCGAGCAGGATTTGGAAAAGCAGCGGCAGGCCATGGACCTTCCCGAGGACGCTTCATTCGAGCCCGTGCCTCTCGTCTTGAAGGCCGGTCAGGTGAGCTTCCATCACGCCCTCGCCATTCACGGCAGCGGCCCTAATACGTCCTCGCGTCCGCGCCGTTCGCTGGCCATCCACCTGATGACCGGAGATACCCGTTACAGGGCCGGCACCCGCGGCGACGGCCATATGAACGTGGGCCTGCTAGGCGGCCGCGACGGCGACTTGTTCGCGGGCGAGGCCTTCCCGGAGCTGTTCCGGGCGAACTAAGCATGCTTAACGCTAAAATACCTTATTCCGGCGGCTTGGCGGAATAAGGTATTTGGTCCTGCCCGATATCCGGGCTTTCTCCGTGAGTGTCTTCGCTTTAGCAAGAGGAAGCTTTATTTCTAGTTTTTCTCGTTGTATTCTCTGGTCGCCGTGTCCAGCATGGATTTCCAATTCGCAAAATCCGTCTCCCTGGCGATATGGCGATCCAGCAGCTCCTCAAGAATATTGTCTATATCCTCCCAAGTCTTAGCTTGGAAATTTCCTTTCTCAAGCAACTCGTCCATGCTTTTGGAGTTGGAATGCCTGCTTATAAACGTATCGCTAAACAGTTTGCCCAACGAGATATGGTTCGGATCTTCCTGAATCGTCTTCTGACCTTGCAAATCCTTCAACAGTTCATCGAATGACATTGGCTTTTGCTTTCTCAAATCCCCACTCCTTGAAAGTAGTATCACTCCTTAATTCTGCACGAAGATAGGGATTTGACAAGCTTTTTTATTAGGCGTGCTCAAAATAGGGCCCCGAAACCGTAAAATAAATCGCAAATGAATACTTTATTGCGCTTTTTTCAGTATTTCGCCTCGGAGTTTCATTTGGCTTCCGAATCGCGCGCGATACAAGATCCATACTCCCAGCACGATCAGCGCCAGCACGAAGTAAATATTGCTATACACGGCGGCGTTCGGGAACGCGTTGAACGGATTTAAGCGAATCGCGGCTCCTTGATCGATGATTTTACCGTAGACGCTAGTGGAAATGGCCCCGGATAAAAAATTCAGCATCGATAGCAGCCCCATGCCGATTCCGGTTTGCTCCTTCGTCAGCGTCCGGGATATCGTATTGGATAAAGCAATCTGCATAAACATCAGTCCGACGTTGCCGAAAACGAGGATAACGGCAACGATCATCGGAGGAACGCCCGCAAAAAGCGACATTAAGGAGAAGCAAATAAGAAGCAGCCCGCCGGCGATCGTGAACAAGGCCATATTCCCTTTGACATCCGCCAATTTGCCGGCTTTGCGTCCCAAGAAGGCCGAGACGGCCGCGCCGGGCACCATCGCAAAGCCGATTAACCCGGGCGGGAGCCTATGGACCTCCGCCAATAGCTGGGGAGTGAGAAGCGGCAAAGAAGTGCCGGCAGCCATGACGAATACCGCGATGGCTAGCCCCGATAAATAGCTGCCGTTGCGAAACAAGCCGGGATTCACGAATGGCGTCCGCGCATAGCGAATGCGGACGACGAATAAGAGAAATGCCGCCGCGCTTATTCCGGCCGACAGCCCGTTCGCGAACGTAATAGACAGCATCAAGCTTACCACGGTTCCGGCCAGCAGTCCGCCGCCGATCCAATCCAGTTTGCCGCCGGTTCTCGGATCATCGGCGAGATATTTGCGATAGAAGGGGAGCGTTAAGAGAAGAAGCATCGGCAGGCAGAACAGCCACCTCCAATGCGCGAAGCTGACAAGCATCGCGGACACGACGGGACCGACCGCGCCGCCGATGGCCAATCCGCTTGCCGTAATGCCGAGCGCCCGCCCCCGCCTCTCCGGCGGGAAGTAGCGTACCGGCACGATCATCGCCGTCGCGGGAATGACCGCCGCCCCGCTGGCTTGCAAGGCCCTGCCCAGAAGAACCATCCAATAGACTTCGGAAGCAAATCCGATCAGAGAACCGGCGCAGAATAGAAGCAGCCCGAACGTGATCAAGCTTTTTAGCTTGAAGAGATCGGCCAATTTGCCGTACACGGCGGAACCGATCGCGTAAATAAGCGAATAGATTGCGGTTACCCAGCTTACTTGCGAGTAAGACAGCCGGAACTCTTCGCCCATCTTCGGCAGTACGATATTGAACATCGTCGCGCTCATGGAAGATAGAATCATGGTAAGCGCGAGGATATAGATTAATTTATCGTTTTTCACCGAATGTCCCCCTTTCCTTTTGTTACGCCTTATTCTACAATCGAATATAAATAAACGATAATATATATTTTCAGATCTATTCATTACATTAGGTATATGGAAAGGGGAAGATGACCTTGGAACTGCTGCAACTGCGCTATTTCCGGACGGTTGCCAGATTGGAGCACATGACCAGGGCGGCGGAGCAGCTGCATATCGCGCAGCCGGCGCTCAGCAGGACGATCTCCAGACTGGAGGAGGATCTGGGCGTTCCGTTGTTCGACCGCGCCAACCGGCAAATTCGTCTTAACGCCTTCGGTAAAGCCTTTCTCGGCAAAGTCGAAGCGGCTTTGTCTTTTCTGGAAGAAGGAAAGAAAGAAGTGAAGGATATGGCGGGGCTGGAACGGGGGATGGTCAGCATCGCCACGAATGCATTAAGCCGGCTCGCGCCCGCCATAGCGGCATTTCGCGAGCGGCTCCCGGAAGTCGGCTTCCGCATCAATCAGATCGCGCCTGCCGAGACGCACAGCATCGGGGAGCTTCTGGAGCAAGGCGACGCGGATCTCGGGTTTGGACCGATGTCTATGGACAAGCAAGGCATTCGCGAATGGCCCGTGCTGCAGACGGAAGTCTTCCTGGCCGTGCCGCTTGGCCACCGGTTGGCGGATCGGGGAAGCCTTAAGTTGGAGCAAGCGGCGGATGAACCGTTCATCGAGTACAAGATCGGCCATCCGTTTCGCCAAGTCAACGACGAGATCAGCCGCAGAGCGGGAATTCAACGGACCATCGTCTGCGAAGTGGAAGAGCCCGCCGCTTTGGGCAGTCTGGTGCAAGCAGGCCTGGGGGTTGCGTTCGTTCCGGGCTGCAAAGGGGATGAAACGCCGCAATATGCTTTGCTGCGTATCGAAGGACCGGACAATAGGCGCGCCTTCTCCGTCTTCTGGAACGAAGCGCGATATCTGTCCGAAGCCGCGCGCGAATTCCAGCGTTTCCTGGTCGAGTATTACGCGGATAAGGAATAACCCGCCAAGGCTGACTGCCTGCGGGTTATTTCCCGGATTGGCGGATTTCCGCTTGCCGAGCATTCGATTATTTGACCAACGCGCCCCTCAAACGATCGGCCCCGAATTCCAAATAGCCTTTCAGACAAGTCAGCATATAGACCCAGCCTTCTTTATTTCCTACCAATTTAGCGATTAAGTCCGGGTCCTTCTCGTCAAACCCTTCCTCGTTCACTTCTACGATGGTGCTGGCTTTATCCGTATCCTCGAACGTGATGGTTACGAGATGCGGCTCCCCCTCTTCCGCTCCCCATTCGAATACGATCTTGCGATTTTCGATCATTTCGATCACATGGATATCCCCTTGAGCCTCGTACTCTTCGTACCTCAGCGTGATCGTTCTGCCCTTCTCCCATCTCTCCGAGCTGGACGAAAACCAGAATTTCCCGATCTTCCCGGGATCGACGAAAGCTTCAAAAACGTCCTTAGCGGGTTTGCTGATCTCCATCTTCGTCAAGTTGTTCATTTGTCTTCCTCCGTTTCGTTAGGGCCGTCGAATTCCTTTTCGTATTCCTTATACAGTTCTTTATAACCGTACTTGATCGCGTCGCTTCCTACCATGGAAGGCATGTCCAAGCCCGCCAACGTTCCAGCGAGGCCTTCCAAACAAAGATGCCATCCCGCCGCATACGAAGGCGCCATTGGACGATCCGAAAATCGGTGGCTTAGAATCAATTTCGTCTTCTCTCCGATTTCGCGCAATTCCCAGCGCAGAACGTCCGGCCCCCATTGGAAAACGAGCAGGCGCGGCGGATCGACCTCCAAAACAACCCCTTGCCTTGCGTCTTCCCGAGGATTGTTGATGTGCGTCAAACGTACCGCTCCAACCTCGGTCAGATTTTTATCCGTCGCGAACGGCCCCCATTGGGATAGCTGATCCGCATCGGTCAACGCTTGCCAAACCTCCTCGCAAGGATGCTCCATTATCCTCGTCAGGACGAGCACCCAACCGTCGCCGTTACCGTCAAGACTGCAATCCCCGGAAGGTTTCGGCCTCACGTTTCGCTCCCCCTCTGCGCTTTTTTTCGGTCAAGATATTCGCCCAATCTATCCACGTGATGGTTCCACGTCTTCCGATAGGCGCTCAACCACGTATCGATTTCCTCCAGCGGCCTGCCATCCAACGTATAGATTCGGCGCTGCGCTTCGACCTGGACTTGTACCAGACCGCTTTCCCTTAGAATCCGAAGATGTTTGGATACCAGCGGTTGAGACAGGCCGAGGTCATTGACTAAATCCGTAACGCTTGAGTCGGATTGAAGAAGCCGGTCCAATATCCTTCTGCGGGAAGGTTCAGCGACCACGGTATAGGTATCAAGCATTCCGATCTCCCCCATTCCCCTATAATATAACACTTTGGTTATATAAACACAAGTTCATATATATTTCCTTCGCATGACTTGCCTTGCAAGCAAAGCAAAGCGGCCTCTGTCCTAAGGAATATAGGACAAAGGCCGCTTAACTATGACAATAAAAAGGGGGCTCTCTACTCGATCCTCATGCAAGACCGTTCGGGTAAACGACGACTTTTAAACTGCCGCTCTTGTTGGTGCGCGCCCGTTCCAACGCTTCCTTCGTTTGCTCAAGCGGGTAACGGTCGGTGATGAGCGAGGAAACGTCCGAAGCGCCGGACGCCAGCATCGATATCCCTTGCGGATAAGTGTTGGCGTACCGGAAGATGCCGAAGATATCCAACTCGTTATCGGCAATCCAGGGTATGTTAAGCGCGACTTCCTCCTGCGGGGGAAGGCCGACAATGGCCAGCTTGCCTCCCCGCCGTACCGCATGCAAGGCCGATTGCAGCGCCTTCGGATTGCCGGCCGTCTCGAACGCGACGTCGGCCCCGATCCCGTCTGTCGCTTCGCGCACCGCCTGTACGGGATCCGACTCCTTGATATTGACTGCGTGCGTCGCGCCCAGCTTCAACGCCGCCTCAAGCCGGATCGGCTCCAGATCGACGGCGATAATTCGCTCCGCCCCGTACGCCTTGGCGGCCACGACCGCCATCAGGCCGACCGGCCCGATTCCCATAATGGCTACGGTATGACCCGGCTTCACGCCAGCCCGATTGGCGGCATGGATGCCGACGGAGAAGGGCTCGTTCAACGCGGCCTCTTCATAGGAGAGGCGATCCGGAATCGGAAACAGAAAATCTTCCCTGTGCTTGATATATTGCGCGAACGCCCCATCCACGGGAGGCGTTGCGAGAAACTGCACATCGGGACACAGGTTGTATCGGCCTTCCTTGCAGGCCGAGCATCTTCCGCACGTCATGCCGGGTTCGACGGCGACCCGGTCTCCGGCTTTGAATCTTGTCACGCCGGAGCCGACCGCTTCCACGACGCCCGCGCATTCATGACCGAGGATCAGCGGCTTCTCCACCACGTAACGGCCGATTCGGCCATGTTCGTAATAGTGAATATCCGATCCGCATATGCCTACCGCCATCACTTTGACCAGTACTTCGTCATCCCGGATATCGGGAATCGGCAGCCGGACGATCTCGATATCGAACGGTGCGTTCATCCGTGCGGCGTTCATCATTTTCTCCATTTTATGAACCTACTCTCCTCTAACTCGACCCGGTCCCAGCCAACAGGCGGAGATAAACGCCTCCTTATTCCCACGGCCTTAGCATCATTTTTGCGCTTTGTTGCGTCACGGAAGTTTCCATCGCTTCTTGGATCCGGCTCATCGGAAAAACGTGCGTCACAAAATGCCGTGGCAGAGGCGAGTGGCGAATGATATTCATCAGCTTGGGGTAATCGTTCAGGTTGTAATGCCAGGACCCGATCAATTGAACGCCTTTTCGAATCAGATCGCGGCTTACGACGATCGGCGTCTCCGAATGGGATTCGCCGACGAACGCGACCTTGCCCTTCCGTTTAACGGCATCGATGCACAGACGATGGGCGGCCGGCGCTCCCGAGCAATCGATCGCGCAATCCGCGCCGGCCCCTCCGGTCAGCGCCATAATCTTGTCGAGGGCCTCGGGGTCTCGGGGGTCCGCCACGGCATCGATCGTCAATTTCCGGGCGACTTCGATCCGGTAGGGGTTGGTTTCCACGCCGATGACCTTCGCGCCGTAAGACTTGGCGTTGATCACCGCGCCGAGTCCGACCGGGCCCAGGCCCGTGACCAACACGGTGTCATGTACCGACACCCCCAGCTTCTGCATGGCGCCGAACGACGCGCCCAACCCGCAGCAGGCCAAAGCGGCTTGCTCGTAGCTGATATCGTCCGGTATTTTACGCAAGCTTACCGGCGTCTTCAAAATATACTGCGACATGGCCGAGTCTCTCATCGGATTGGCCAAGCAGTGAATGAAGTCCCCCGCCAGGCACAGATCGCATTCTCCGCAACCGGTCAACGGCATGGCGACGACGCGATCCCCGGGACGGAAAGGCCCTTCCTGCGCGACTTCCACCACTTCGCCGACCGCCTCGTGTCCCAGACAATCCTGGGGGTGCCCTTCCATAAACGCTTTGTATTCCGTACACATAGGCGCAATGTGCACCTTGATCAACACCTCGTTGCCTTGCGGCTTGGGGATCGGGCGATCGACCAACGCGGCCCTTCGCTCCCCGGTGATTGCTGCCGTTTTCATCATCATGCGAGCCCCCCCAACACGCGGTCCAATGCCTTCTTCGTGCGAACGGCCGCTTCCTTCGATCCCAGGAGGGGGAGTTCGTCGCTGAAGGTTTCCACGGAGAGATAGCTGTTATAGCCGATTTCCTTCAGCGAGGCCAGCATCCCGGCCAAATCGATAATCCCTTCCCCGGGCAACAGCCGCTGGCTGTCGATCTGTTCGTCCGCCGGCTTATCCGGCGCGTCGTTGATATGAACCAACACGACCTGCTCCGGCTTCAAGGCCGTAATATCGTTGCGGGTCGCCCCCGACGTAAACCAATGAAAGCTGTCGAACAACACCCCGACGTTAGGCATGTCGATCGCGTCGATCAGCTCCAGGACGCCCGGCAAGGAATGAATGAAGTCGTGTTTTAACGTTCTGAGCGTTTTGGGGCCTACCCATTCGATGCCGAAGCGAATTCCGTCGGCCTCCATAATTTTGGCGCATTCCCTCAGCCGTCGGATAAATCGGCTTGTGTATTCCGCGACGGGCTCGTCGGTTGCCGGATACAGCCAGGTGCAGCAGCGCGTCACTCCCATTTGGGAAGCGAAGCCGGCGATATCTCGGAATGCCGCCAGCTCTTCCCGAAACAGAGCTTCATCCTTGCGAAATTCGACCGGAAGCCCGAACGATCCCAGAACCAAATTCCGGCTTGAGAGCATTTCCTGCGCAGCCGTGAACGACTGTTCTTTGTAAGTTCGATAAAAAGGCATAATGGTGTAATCCAGCGCTTGGAATCCCGCATGCGAAGCAGCATCGAGAAACTCCTCCGTCGGTGCGTTCATGCCTGTCGTAACCGGATTGAGAGTTGGAATCATATTTACGCTCCTTTAGGGTTCAGCCTTTGACCGCCCCGGCAACCATGCCTTGAATAATCCGCTTGTATAAAGAGAGATAAACAAGGATGACGGGCAGGATCGATACCACGATGCCCGCCATGAGCTGGGGATAATCGACCGTGTACTGACCGACGAAATTCGTTAATCCGACCGGAATGGTCTTCAAATGTTGCGAACTGATCAGAATCAAGGCAAAAGGGAATTCGTTCCAGATGTTCAAAAAGCTAATGATGGCGCAAGTAGCAAGAACCGGTCTGCACACCGGGA
>JAEZZE010000465.1 GCA_023418755.1 Bacillota bacterium
CGTCTTGCCGTTCGGTCCCGAAGCCGTGGCCAGGTATTCGTTCCAACTGCCCGGCACAGGTATGCTCAAGCCGCCCGAAAGCGAGCTCTCTCCGCCCTTCAGCCACTGTCCGGGATAAAATTCCCACTGGCCGTCCAGCGCGATCGTTCCCTTCTTCCAATCCCAGCCACGCAAATCGAGCAGTCCGTCCGCCGCACGCGGCTGATCCGTCTGATGAAAATGCGAAATCCACGCCAGACGCGCCCCCGTAAGCGCCAGCGCGAACAATACGACCGCCATCGCGATATTGCGTTGCGACATCCGCTTCCTTATCGATGCCAAGATGAACGAGCTCCCTCATGCCCTATATCTTTTTTACTATACGGAATAGATCTGAAATATTTCTAAAACCGCGAGGGCAGGATCACCTTTCCTTGATCCGTAAAGCGGAAGCGAATAGAGGCAGGAAAGAAGGGAGTCGAGTTTTCGCTGGAGAAGCTGTCCGACTATATGGGTGACTGCTTAGTCTTGACGACGAAAGCATCGCTGGAACAGGTCCAGGCCGACCCCGATCTGGGGCAAGCTGCCGCCGATTCGCGACAATCGCGTCTTCCTGTGGACGGAAAGCCAATCCTGGTCCAGCAGCTCGCCGAAGTAGCGCATTTCCTCCTGAATGGACGCGAAAGCGTTGTACGGAACGGATACCGTCGGGACGATCCGCTTGTACTGATCGATCGCTTCCTGGTTCGGGTTGTGCGTGATAATGAGATTAGGTTCCATGGCGAGCAGCTTCTCCAGCGAATCTCCCACATCCTCTATATCGTCCAGCATCCCTTTCAGGTAGGGACTGGGCATCAGGAACGTCTCCCAGGCGACCGGCTGCGTACCCAGCGCCAGCACCGTGCCCAGATAAGAGATCGCCGCCACGCGCTGCGGATGTCTCGGCACCTCCACCTCGCCGAACGCAGTCGATACGGTCCGAGTCGCCGGCTCCGTCTCGGCGCTTCCCGAGGCCGAAGCCTCCCCGGAGCCGATCGCCACGTCCGCGCCCGATCCGCAAGCGGATTGGTTCCAGAGCTGGATTTGTTCGCGTATGTTCATAGTATTTTCAGATTAACGCTCTCCGCGCCGTGAAACAAGACGAACTTCGGCCGTGTCCGCAGCTTCGGGGTTCAGAAGCCGGCTTCTATAACCATATTACCGGAGGCGTTGACGCGATCGCTTGACGGAAAGCTTGTCTCTGTTTTTAATGGGAGGAACACCCCTGTCTACTGAGGAGCGATAAAAGTGGAACCGTTCAGAGTCATGCTTGTCGACGATGAAATTATGGCAATCCGTCATGTGAAGGCTATGGCGGACTGGGAGGCGTTCGGATTCCGCGTCGTGGCCGAGGCCATCACCGCAAGGCAAGCGTTAGACATGACCGCCCGGACGCACCCCGATTTGATTTTCATGGATATCCGCATGCCAGCCATGGACGGCTTGGAGGTCAGCAAGAGAATATTGGCGCAGGGTCGACAACCGGAAATTTATTTGCTCACCTCCTACCAGGACTTCGCTTACGCCAAGGAAGCGTTAAGCTTGGGGATCGGAGGTTATATTCTCAAACACGACATGAACGAGGAGTATTTGAAAAAAGAGCTGGCGGAAATCGGACTGAAACTACGGGAAAAGCGGAAGCAGGAGCGTATCGCCACTATGCGGTTTTTTAAGGATTTGCTTTCCGGAAGCGCGGCTGCGCCGCAGCTCCCTCCGCAGCTAGAAGCACAACTGGGCGGCAAAGCCGGCATTGTGCTGTTCTATCTTGTCGCGGACACCGCTTTTCCCGTGATGGATTACGTCGCGGAAGCCGCGCCATCGCTTCCGGAATGGACGGATGAGCAGGACTTCGAGGAGCGCTATGGACTGACGCACATCGGCACGGTCGAGCAGACTCCCGGCAAGCGTCTAATGCTCTTCGCCGCGTCCGAGCTGCACAGCGAGGAAATCCGGCAGCGCCATGCCCACTTTGCGGCGTCTGACCTGCAAAATGCGGCGGTCTGCGACCGGATTACCTGGTCGGTATTCGTCTCCCGTCTGTGCAAGCGGCCGGCGGATATCGTCTCGGAGTTCCGCGGAATGGAGAGGGCGGCCGCATATCTCGTATGGCTCGGCAAGGCCAGCATCGTCCAGCATTCTGCGCTCAGCCTACCGTCCGTCGACGAAAATGCGGCATGGCGCACGCTGCATCGCGCCATTCTGCAGCGGCCGCAAGAAACGGACGCCGCCTCCCTGCTCTGTAAAATCGCAGCGGCGTTCGATTACATGCAAGCCGGCCAATTCCATCCTTCGCTGCTGAATAAGGTTTGCTATTCGCTGCTGCTGCAGTTGGAGCAGCTTCGCGCCTCCGCGGGCCTGCCTGCTTACACGGAAGCGACCGTTCCTGGCGAGGAGGACGAACGTCTCTGGTACAGCCTGCCGGACATCAGACGCTGGTTCGTGCGGGAGGCGGAGGCGATCTCCTCCCATACGGAAGCTTCCGGCCCCTATTCCCATAACGTCAAAAAAATCATCGAGCACATCCACGAGCATTACGGCGACGATCTGACCTTAGAGACGATCGGCAAAGCCTTGTCCTTCAGCGGCGATCACATTCGCCACCTCTTCAAGGAGGAGACCGGAAGAACCGTTACGGATTACTTGATCGGCTATCGCGTCGAGATGGCGAAGCGGCTACTGTGGCGGGATCAGTACAAAATATACGAGATCGCCGAACGGGTCGGCTACCGGTCGAGCCAGTATTTCAGTCATGTATTCAAGAAATGGACGGGGCAGACCCCACAGGAATACAAGGATACGGCGAGGTGACACGGCATGAAGCGGAGAATCCGAACGAAAATGATGATCAGCGTTGCCGTTATCGTGACGCTTGCCCTGTTGACCAGCGGCGTGTCGGCTTACGTTTATTTTTACGACGTGTTGAAAAAGCAGGTAATGAGCGACGAGCGGGACAAAACGAGCCGCACGGCCGGGCAGCTTCGGTACGTGCAGGAGGACATTCGGCAGCTCGCGCAGTACATTCTGGTCGATGCGGACATCCAGGCGCGCATTAACGCGGTCTACTCCTCCGACGACTACGAGCGTTTAAGCGCGCTGGATTCGCTGCGAACCAAGCTGAATCAATATTTGCTGCTGAAAAATTGGATCGAAAGCATCGTCCTCGTCGATAAAAACGCGCAGGCTGTCTCCACGAACCTGCTGTCCAACGCCTATCATACGGAGACGCTGAAGGAAAGCTGGTACGTTCGGCATCAGGAGCGCGGCGTGCACGCGGGCTTCTCCGAAGTTCACCGCATCGCGCGGCCTTCGGAATCCGTGCCGGTGATCAGCTATCTGATCAATTTTAATCCGCAGCTCGATCCGGAGAGCAGGCTGCATCAACTGATCATTCACGTCAACGCCGACTACATCGCCAATTCACTCCCCGCCGACAAGCAGGGCTATGACGCCTATTATTTGCTGGGCCCCGACAATCAGATACTTGCGGGCTCCGACTCCAACCCGGACGTTGCGGAACTGCCGCTTGACCGGCTGTCCGGGCAGGAGCCCGTCTATCAGGACGAGCAGGGCCGGCAGATCGTCACGATCAACGCGACGATGGGAGATTGGAAGCTCGTTACCGTCATGGCCAAAGTGCAGATGCAGCGGCAGATCAACTCCATCCTGATCCTGTTTATGGTCATTATCCTGGTCACCATCGTCGTCATTCTGATCGCGCTGACCTCGCTTGTCACGAACATTACGCGGCCGATCTCCAAGCTGACCCATGCGATGAAGGAGGCTTCCATCGGCAGGCTGAACGCAACCGTCGATATTCGCAGCGGTGACGAGATCGAGCTGCTCGGGGAAGGCTTTAATCGCATGCTGCACGACTTGAAGAGCTACATCGACCAATCGGTGGAGGACGGGAAGCTGCGACAGAAGCTGCAATACGACCTGCTGCTCTCGCAGGTTAACCCCCACTTTATTTACAACACGCTGAATACGGTCATCTACATGGCGCAGAGAGACGGCAACCGCGATATCGCGAAAATGGTGGATTCGTTTATCCGCCTGCTGCAATCGGCCGTCCTGGTCGAGCAAAACGGCCACCATTGCACGTTGGCGGAAGAGATCGCAAGCGTCGAGCACTATCTGATCATCCAAAACTATCGGTATCCCGACCGCTTCGCCGTGAACTGGCAGGTGGACGAGCAGTGGCGCTCCGTCCGGATTCCGCGAACGATCATTCAACCGCTGGTCGAGAACGCGCTGTTTCACGGCTTGATGCCCAATGCGGAGGAGCAGGGCACGATCCGGATTCGGATCGGGGACAGCGGCGGATTTCTGTGCATCGAGGTGGAGGACGACGGCGTCGGCATGGACCAAGCGCTGATCGACGGCTTCGAGCAGGATGTGAACGGACAGAACGCCCCCGAGCAAGCCGGGTCCGCGAGCAGGCGGTCGATCGGACTGGCGAATGTCAGAGACCGTCTGCAATCGATCTGCGGCCCCGCTGCCTCTCTGCGCATCCGCCGGCTTGCTCCGGGCGGCACCTGCGTGAAGCTGTCCATCCCGCTCCCCAACCTCGCCGGATAACGTACGAAATAACCGGATCGTCGTGTTTTGCAACCGCATTCACTGTGATAATCTTTGCGATGTAGCCAACCATCATACAACTGCCAGGGGGAATTCGAATGCGCCAACGCTGGAAAACGAACATCGGCGCCCTGCTGTCTTTAGCGATACTGTCCGTATTGCTAGCGGCCTGCGGAGGCAACGACACGAACGCCGGGAAATCTTCGAACGCTGCCGCGACTCCAAGCGCGACGACCGAAACCAAGGAAAGCTCCAACGCGGAGCCCGCAGAGAAAACGGCGGAGGACTATTCCGGTACGATCACCTTGTGGGGCTGGGATACGAACTACTACGAGAAAACCTTTGCCGAATTTCAGAAAGTTTATCCTAACGTCAAGCTGGAGGTGACGAACGTCTCCACGGCGGACTACATCCAGAAAATCCAGACGACGCTCGCCGCCGGCGGCGAACTGCCCGACCTGCTCGCGGCCGAATCCGCGTATCGCGGCAAGCTGTACGAGATGGACATTTGGGAAAATCTGTCCGGCGCTCCTTACAACTTCGACGCCTCTTCCGTGTTCGATTATTTGACCGCTCTGACGAGCAACTCCAAAGGGGAGATCGTCGGCATCGAGCAGACGCTGTCGCCCGCCGCCCT
The DNA here is from genome assembly GCA_023418755.1 of Bacillota bacterium. GTDB lineage: Bacteria > Bacillota > Bacilli > Paenibacillales > Paenibacillaceae > Cohnella. Next base: position 5,234 of record JAEZZE010000465.1, read on the forward strand.
GGCTTACCGCCGGGATCTGGCCAAGCAATATTTCGGCACCGACGATCCGAAGGAGCTGAAGGCGATGTTCCCGACCTGGGACGAATTCGTCGCCAAGGGCAAGGAAGTCAAGGATCAGCACGGCGTCCATATGTTCTCCAGCCTGGGCGACGTCAACACAATCCTGTCCGCCCAGAGCAAAACGCCGATCTATGATGGCACGGCGGTGGACGTAACCGGAAGGATCAAGCCGATTCTGGACAAAGTCGTTCAATTCCGGGATGCGGGCATCGTAGGCAAGCTGGAGCAGTGGTCGCCGCAATGGAACGCCAGCTATGCTACGGGAGAAGCGATTTTCTATCCGGCCGCCAACTGGAGTCCGCAATATTTGATCAAGACGAACGACGCGGACGGGGAAGGCCGCTGGGGCCTTATGCTGCCGCCGGAAGGTCCGTTCTCGTGGGGCGGCACAACGTTCGGCATCACCAAAAACAGCAAAAACAAGGAATTGGCCTGGCTGTATATCAAATGGCTGTTGTTAAGCGAAGAAGGCGCCAATGTCAGCAAGTCGCTCGACTTCTACGTGCCGCTGAAATCGGTCTACGAGGACCCCGGCTTCGCCTCTTCGCCGGATTCGTTCTTCGCGGGGCAGGATATCGGAGCGTTCTGGATCCAGGAGGTCGTTCCGGCGATCGACACGCCGCAAATTTCCCAGTACGATTCGATCGTCAACGATTCGACCTCGCTGGTCATGAACGTATTAAACGCGAACGCGAAGGAAACGGCCGACAACGCCCTGGGCAAGCTGATCGAGGATCTCAAAGGCAAGCTTCCCGAGGTCGAAATCAAATAGTTTCATCGTTAGGGAAGGAAGCGGCAGAGAAGCCGGACGGGGCTCCTCCGCTTCCTTTCCCGTATCGAAATACCGAAAGCGAGGTCACGAAGCATGGACGATCGAATCGCCGATCGGAAGCAGCGCTCCGGCGCAGCCGGCCCGACAGCGCCCGGACGACTGCGCATTCCGCTGCGGCTCTGGCCCTATCTCTTCTTGGCGCCGTTTCTTCTGGTATATCTCTCATTTAACCTGTATCCGATCTTCTATTCTTTGCTTACGAGCTTTACGAAATGGGACGGCATAGGCGCCAAAACCTATGTCGGACTCGACAACTTTATCGCAGTCGTCGGCAAGGACCCGTACTTCTGGAAATCGATCGGAAATACGCTGCTGCTAATGGCGATGTCCACGCCTTTCGTCATTCTGTTCGGACTGCTGCTGGCGAATGCGCTCTTCCAACTGAACAGAGGGCGATCGTTGGTTCAGACGGTGAACTTCCTGCCGTACATTACGACGCCCGTGGCGATCGGCCTTATTTTCGCGATTTTGTTCGACTGGACCTCGGGCACGGTCAATGTGCTGCTGATGAAATCGCATCTCATTCAAGAAGGGATCAACTGGCTTGGCGAGCCGCTGTACGCAAGGCTTGTCGTCGCCTTCATGATTATATGGAAGTACACCGGCTATCATATGGCGATCTACCTTGCGGGCATGAGCACCATCTCGCCCGAGCTGTACGAGGCGGCCAAGGTTGACGGCTCCTCCCCGTTTCATTCTTTTCGCAAAATTACGGTTCCGCTGCTCGCGCCGATCACCCTGTTCCTCGTGCTGACGGACTTGATCGGGGGATTGCAAATGTTCGACGAGCCGCGGCTGCTGTTCGCCAATATCGGCGCGCCCGTCGGCGGGCCCGAAAGAGCGCTGCTGACCGCCGTATGGCACTATTACGACGTCACGTTCTCGTCCATGAGATTCGGGTACGGTTCATCCGTCGCGTTTACGCTGTTCCTGGTCATCATCGGATTTACGCTGGTCGGTTACGCCTTTATGGGAAGGAAGGAGCGCACATGAAAAAAATCGTCCTGAACGCGCTGCTTGCCGTCATCTCGCTGATCTCGCTCGCTCCCTTCTATTTTCTTCTCGTTATGACCACGCAGAACACCGAAAATATTTTCAAAGGCCGGATGTTCTGGTTCGGAACGCATTTCGCGGAAAACTTCCGCACGATACTGGAAGGCGGTTTTTTCCGCAGCTTCTGGAACAGCGCCTATATCGCCGTCGTTACGACCGTGCTCTGCGTGTTGATCTGCGCGATGAGCGGCTTCGCGCTGACGAAGTACGAGTTTAAGCTGAAAAAGCCGATCATGGCTTTCATCGTCGCAACGATTATGGTTCCCGGGCAGATCGGGATGGTCGGATTCCTGATCGAGATGCGGGCGCTGGACCTGAACCAAACCCATTGGCCGCTCATTATCTCCGGTTTGACCAACGCCTTCGGCGTGTTCTGGATGGTGCAATTTATGAAAACGTCCCTGCACACGGAGCTGATCGAAAGCGCGCGGGTAGACGGCTGCAGCGAGCCTCGCATTTTCGCCCAAATCGTTCTGCCTGTCGTTACGCCCGCGCTGTCCACGCTGTCTCTGCTTGTTTTCCTAGGTTCATGGAATAACTACCTGCTGCCGCTGATCGTGATCAACAAGGAGTCGCTGTTCACGATACCGCTGAGCATCAACGCCCTGGGCAATCTGTACAGAACGGATTACGGCGCGCGATTAACCGGACTGCTCGTATCCGTAGCGCCTTTAATCGTCATTTTCGCCTTGAATACCAAAAGCTTTGTCAGAGGATTAACCGCGGGCGCCGTAAAAGGCTAACGATCGGACGAAAGGATGAAACGACAGATGAACGACGGAATCGAGAGCAGAAGCGAACAATTGTTGACAGGCCCCTGGAGGTTTGCGATCGACCGGGACGGCAAAGGCCGCGAGCAAGCTTGGCCCGTCCATGGCCTTCCGGACGGTCGGGAGGTTACGGTCCCGCACACCTGGAACGTCGAGGACGGCACGGAGGAATATCGCGGAACCGCTTGGTACGAATACCGGCTCGACGCCCCGGCAAGCTGGCGGGGCCAGACGGTACGGCTTCGCTTCGAAGCGGTGTACCGCGACGCGACCGTGTGGCTTAACGGCCGGGAAATCGGCAGGCACGAGAACTCGGGCTATACGACGTTTGTTCTCGATCTGACGGACCGCGTCCTTGCAGGCGAAAGCAACCGGCTTGTCGTCTCGGTGAACAACGAGATCAGCAGCCAGGCGCTCCCTCGCGGCAATGCTTTCGACTGGGCCGACGACGGCGGTCTGATCCGGGACGTTGCGCTGATTGTGGTCGGAGAGCCCTGCATCGATTATGTGAAAATTACGGCCAATCCGATTTTCGGAAGCGCCGAAAGCATGCCGGCAGCCGGCGTCGTGACTGCGGAAGTTGCGCTTGCGAACGCAGTGCCGGAGCACCGACGCACCGTCGTTTCGGTGGAAATGGAGATTGTGCGCGGGCAGGAAATCGTAGGGCGCGGCCAAGGCGGATTAGCCGCTTCAGGGGACAAGGTATACATCGATGAAATCCGGTTGAAGCGCGTCGACCTGTGGCATTTCGACCATCCGCACCTGTATCAAGCCCGGATTCGGATCAGAGACGGCGCCGAGACGACGGACGAGGTCGAGGAGACGTTCGGCTTCCGCGAGATTGTCGCCGTCGGACCGGAGCTGTGGTTAAATCGCGAGCCTGTGCGCTTGATGGGCGTCGAGTGGATGCCGGGCTCGCATCCGGAGGTCGGGATGGCCGAAAGCATGGACGATTTTGCCCGCAACCTGGAGCAGATCAAGGAAGCGAACTGCGTCATTACCCGTTTTCACTGGCAGCAGGATCGCCGGCTGCTCGATTGGTGCGACAGAAACGGACTGCTCGTGCAGGAAGAAATCCCTCATTGGGGCCAACCGAACGTGCCCGAAGAGGATACGCAGAGCCTCGCCCGGGCGCAGGCGGAGGAAATGATCAACCGGCATTACAACCATCCTTGTCTGTACGCCTGGGGCATGGGCAACGAGCTTGACGGCCAGAGCGCGCTGACCTCGGTCTACATGTCCGAATTCAGGGAGTATATTCGCCAGCTCGATCCGCATCGACTGGTCAACTATGTGAGCAACACGATGGGTCAAAATCCGATGCGCGATGCGACCCGGACAGGCGATCTTCTTATGTGGAACGAATACATCGGCACTTGGTTCCAGGACATGGAGCTGCACCCGTTGTTACGCCAGATCGAGACGGATTGCGGCGACAAACCGCTGTTTATTACCGAATACGGCCTTTGCGAACCGGCGTTTCCGGGCGGCGATCCCCGCAGGATCGAGATTTTGCGCGAAAAGACGGATGCGTACAGAAAGTATCGCAACTGCGCCGGACTAATCTTCTTCAGCCTGAACGATTATCGCACGCATATGGGAGAGGTCGGCAGCGGAAGACGACGCGCTCGCATCCACGGCGTCGTCGATCTGTACGGCGCACCCAAGCCGTCGTACGCTGCCTTGCGAAACGAAGCTTCTCCGCTCGTTCTTGAGCAAGTCGGCGCAAATCGGGAAGGTCATCTTCTATGCCGGATTCGATGCAGGGACGACATTCCTAGCTACACCGTTTCCGGATATCAGCTGCTGGCGAAGTCGGACGCTAGCGACGAGGAACATTCGGTTGCGGTGCCGATGCTGACCCCCGGGGAAAAGGCCGATCTGGTCGTCCCGGTCGCTGCGGAAAGCGCCGTGGAATGGCTGCTGAACATCGTTCGGCCTACCGGCTTCAGCGTTCTACGAGAGTCTGTCAGACTGTCGGAAGCTTAAGCTTGGCCTTGTAGAAGCATAGCCGATCTAGCACGACATATAGAACTTTCCCGCGACGGGAACGCGACGGAATGCAAATTCGTCTACCGTTCCCGTCTTTGACGAGTCTCCGTTAAGCTCGTCCCCTCGCCCGATGCGTTTCATCCGTACGTCAATCACCCGAACGAGCACCTGGTTCCAGAGCTGGATTTGTTCGTGTATGTTCATAGTATTTTCAGATTAACGCTCCCGCCGGCGAGTGGCAAGGCGAACCCTTGATCGCTTCCTTTTCCGTCAGCTTTCCCCGCGAATTTTGTTATACTGGGATTCGAGGTGATCAGGACCGATGAATCTATCGCAGCTCCCCCCTTCGCTCAAATACGAACCTCCGGGGACGCCGATCCGGGTCGAGTTCGACCGCAGAATCGGACATTATTCCATGGGCGGCAATCACTACCATAGCGCATGCGAAATTTATTACTTGTTCTCGGGAGAGCGCAATTACTTCATTAGAGATCGCTCGTATTCCGTTCGGCCCGGCGATCTCGTACCGATCGGAGCGAACGTCGTTCATAAAACGTCGGACGCCGGGGTGCCCAATCACGAGCGAATCGTCGTTTATTACGAAAAGGCTTTTTTCGAATCGCTGGACGCCGAAGAGGCGGACTTGCTGTTGACGCCCTTCAATCTGGAGTACGCCGTGCGCAGCCTGAACCTCCAGGAAAGAGCCCATGTCGAGACGCTTCTGCACTCCCTGCTTGGCGAGCTGGCGGAAACTCCGCCCGGCTATGGCATGCATATTCGCCATATGGCTGCGGAGTTGCTGCTGTTCGCCGCGCGTCATGCGCGCGAGCAAGACTCTTCGCCGCCCGTCGAACCTACTCCCGTACAGCGGAAAATAACGGAGATCGTCCGCCATATCAACTCCGGCTATGCGGAGCCTCTGGACTTGGACGGTCTGTCCAAGCGCTTCTATATCAGCAGCAGCCATTTAAGCCGGATGTTCAAGGAGGAGACGGGCTTCAAATTTACGGAATACGTCAATCTGACCCGGATCAAGGAAGCCCGATTGCTGCTGCGGGATACAAATCTGGGCGTGACCGCGGTTTCGGAGCGGACGGGCTTCGACAACTTCTCCCATTTCGGCAAAGTTTTCAAAAAAATAACCGGCATGTCTCCGCGGCAATACCGGTCGATGTACCGATCCGACTAGCGCTCGGTTAGCCTAATTTCCGCCGGAGTTTTTTACAGAATTCGAACAATGGAGTAGAATACAGGTATTCATAAGTCATAACAAGAAAAGCAGTGATGGCAAATTGATGCGTCTTATCTCGGCCCTGAGACGGCAAGCGGACTTATGGCTGAACAAATATTTTACCGGCAACTCGATGGATTACAAGCAAGTGTTCGGCATTACTCTGCCGATTTTCGTCGACACCTCGTTCATCGTCCTGATGAGCATCCTGAATACGGCGATGATCAGCTCCTCCGGCGTCGCCGCGATCAGCGCCGTCAGTACGGTGGATTCGCTCAACATTTTTATGATCAGCGTCTTTATCGCCATTGCGACCGGCGGAACGGTCATCGTTGCGCAATACAAAGGCAGCGGGAACCGCGTCATGGTGTGCCGCGCCGCCGCTCAGGCGATCTCGGCGGTCGTCTCCGTCGCCCTGCTGATCAGCGTCCTCATCATTCTCTTTCATGCGCAGACGCTAAACCTGCTGTTCGGCGGCGCGGAGAAGGACGTGCTCGACAAAGCGACGATCTTCTTGATCGGGAGCTGCATTTCCTTTCCGTTTCTGGCCGTGCAGCAGGCCGTCGGGGGCGTGTTAAGAGGCGTCGGGGAGACGAAAGCGAGTCTGGTCATTTCGGTGATCATGAACCTCGCTTATTTTCTTTTGAACTTCATCTTGATCAAAGGCTTCGACATGGGCATCGTCGGCCTCTCGATCTCTCTGATCGCGGCCCGGGCGATCGGCGCGGCCGCTTCGTTCGTCTATCTGCTCAAATATAACCATACTTTGCATTTTGCGATGAAAAGGTTGTTCAAGCTGGACGCGGGCATTTTGAAAAAAATAATGTTCATCGGCCTCCCGTTCGCCGCCGAGCAGATGTTCTTCAACGGCGGGAAGCTGCTGACGCAAACGTTCATCGTCCAGCTCGGCACGCTGGCGCTGACCGCCAACGCCATCGCGGGCTCGATCTCCATGCTCCTTCAGATCGGCGGCAGTACGCTCAGCGTGGCGATCGTGACGGTCGTCGGCCAATGCATCGGCAGCAGGGACACCCAGGATGCCCGGAAGTTCATCAGGTCCTTCCTGGGCTTCTCCGTGCTTCTCTTCCTGCTGCTCGCCGGCATCATACTGCCCCTGTTCCCGCTGCTGATGGATCTGTATGCCGCGCCGGACGAGATCGTGCCTTCGATCTTCCAGCTCGTGCTGCTGATCTCCATCGCGCAGCCGCTGCTCTGGGCGATGAGCTTCGTACTGCCCTCGGCCCTGCGCGCCGCCGGCGATTCGAAATTCACGTCGCTCGCTTCTCTGACTACGATGTGGCTGTTCCGAATCATCTTGGGATACGTTCTGGGCATCACCTTCGGTATGGGACTCATCGGTATCTGGGTCGCCATGGTCGCCGAATGGGGCGTGCGCGGCATTCTCTTCGGCTTGCGGTTCAAGGGCGACAAATGGTATCGGCATAAGCTAGTGTAGCTCTTCGCGGAAAGACGGTAATCAAAAAAAGCCGCATAGAAACCTCTGACGGACTAACGCCAGCGGTTCTGTGCGGCTTATGCGGACATATTCGCTAATCTTCCATAATCCCCCTCTTTTTCAGGATCCGGGACTTGAACGAGCGACTGCTTTCTCCAGACGCGCGAGAAAATCGTTCGCGTTCCGCGATTCGCCTCGTCCGGCATTAAAAGATCCCCTTGTAAAGATATTCATCCGCTCCCCGGTTCCGATATAATAGAATCACAGTACCCACTTCGGTCGTTGAAGGAGAGACCTGCCCTTTGCGATTTCTGAAAACGGATATTCGCCAGCCGCTGGAGTTCATATCCGCGGGTCAATTCCATTCCCTTCGTCCCTGGACGCATTCCCGTCGCGTAATCGACAGTTTCGAGCTTATCGTCGGCGTCCGGGGAACGCTGCATATCCAACAGCACAACAACCGGTACGCCGTCGAGCCGGGAAGCGCGCTGCTGCTGCTGCCCGGCGAAACGCATTTCGGATATCAGGCGAGCGATCCCGAGCTGTCCTTCTACTGGGTTCATTTCCTCTGCCCCGAAGCCGCGAGGATTTGCGGCGAAGACGAATGGCTGCTGGACCGCAGGAGGCGGCAATCCGACGAGTACCTTGCGGCAAGGAGCGATTGCGCCTGCTTGCCTCTGTTTTTCCGATGCGCTCATCCGAACAAGATCGACATCCTCTTTCATCAGCTTCAGCATTTGGCCAACTCCAGGCTCGTCCACTATGCGGCCTTGCACTACCGGTTGACTTCCCTGTTTTTGGAGCTGGCCGAGCAGGCCGAGTCGGACCATTCGGAGGATCTTCCCCTTGCATCCGATCCGCTGGTGGCCGAAATCGTCGAATGGATTCGCATTCATACGGGGGAACCGCTAACGGCATCGGGCATCGCGGACAAATACGGATACAACCGGGACTATCTGTCCCGGCTGTTCAAGAAGCATACGGGCCGCAACCTGCACGAATACATCTTGGCGCAGAAGCTGTTCAAGGCAAAGTCGCTGCTGGTCGGAACCAACCGGACGGTCAAACAGATTGCGCGCGACGTCGGCATTCCGGACGAAAAATACTTTATTCGCCTGTTTCGCAAAAACGAGCATCTTACGCCGACCGGCTACCGCAACGCCTATTATCTCAAGCATATGAACATCGAATAACTGCTATCGCAAAAGAAAGCCTTCGCCAAGCGCATCGCCCGGATCAAGCACGAATTCGCACGAAGCGACCAGCCGGGCGCGGGCGCGCAGCTCCCAGTCGAGGTCCGCGGCGGCTTCTTCATTCGGCCCGGTCGCCGCCGAAGTCAGTCCCTCCACAACGCCCCCCGCGAGCCCGAAAAAGCGATAAGACAAGCCGGGCTCCGCTCCAAGCGCGGCGAGCGCGGCCCCGACCGCCGCCGCGCGAGGGGCGCGCAGCAGTCTGCCGTGACGGCCGGCGACGGCCAGCACTCGACGGCCGTCGTCCCGCTCCTCCATCAGCACCGTCCGTTGTCCCTGTTCGCCGAGACCGCGCAGATAGGCTTCGAGCCCCGGCGCGTTGCCCGGATCGAGCGACAGCCCCGCAGCGGAGGCGAGGACCGCATGCTCCGCGAACTCGCGCGACGCGTGCCGGAAGGCGACATTGCGGCGGCCTTCCCCGTCCGCCGCTCCGACCCCGATCGTTCCGGCGGCCGTATCGAAGGCGATGCCGTCTTCGTTCGTCCGCCTGCCGCATTCGGTCAAGGCCGCCGCCGCGCACAAAGCATCCATGGCGTCCGGCGGGCAGGGACCTTCCGAATCGAAAGTCAGCAAGGCGTAATCCGCGATGCGGGACGAAGCGACGACCCCGATTCGCAGCGCCGCATGCCCCCTCGGCTCAAGCTGCAGCCAGCGCAGAGTCGATCTCTCGCCCCGCCACAGCCTCTCGGCTCTCTCCGCCGGCCCCTCCTCTAGGCTTACGTCCGCATCGAACAGGACGCGCAGCGGCCATCCGGCGACGTGAACGTCCAGCGCTCGGGCCATTTTAACGAATTCCATCGGTATCTCCCCTCTTAGTGATCGTCGTTGGGCGGCACGAACAAGAAGCCCTCGTCCAGCGGATCGTCCGGCTCCGAATAGAACGTATGCATCCCCATCATTCTCGCCGTTCCGGCGATTTCCGTCACGACGGCAGGCAATCCGCCGACAGCGGTCCGCTCCAGCACCCTGCCCCGAAACAAAGATCCGACGATGCTTTCGTGCACGTACGTTTCGTTCAGGCCGATTTTGCCTTGCGAGAACAGCGCCGCCAGCTTGGCCGAAGTGCCCGTGCCGCAAGGAGAGCGGTCGATGCCGCCCGGCGGAACGACGACCGCGTTGCGCGCGTCCGCCTCCGGATGTCGGGCCTCGTCGTAGAACTCGACATGAGTTACGCCCCGAATAAACGGGGATTCGGGATGCGCGACGGTTAAGCTCCGGTTGATCGTCTGACGGATAAGCACCGCCCGGCCGACGATTTCCGAGGCGTTCGAAGGCTCCAGGAGGAGTCCCAACGTCCGGGCGTCCACGATCGCGTAGAAATTGCCGCCGTAAGCGATCTCGCACTCTACCCCGCCGATTCCCGGCACTTCGACGCGATGCGCGCCGTGCAGGAAAGCCGGGACGTTGCGGAACGCCACCTGAACGGCGGCCCCGTCCTTGACCGTTACTTCCGCGCGGACGAGCCCCGCCGGCGTGTCGAGCCGGATTGTCGTGATCGGCTCTTCGACCGGAATGAGCCCGCATTCGACCAAAGCCGTGCAAAAGCCGATCGTATCGTGTCCGCACATCGGCAGGTAGCCTCCGGTTTCGATATAAATAACGCCTACATCCGCATCCGCCCGGCAGGGCGGAATCAGGCACGCCCCGGACATGACCTCGTGTCCGCGCGGCTCGTACATCAGCAGCCGGCGAACGCCGTCGTGATTGCTTTTCATGTCCAGCATTTTCTCCGCCATCGTCGACCCCGCCAGCTTCGGCAAGCCGCTGACGATCGTACGCGTCGGATTGCCGCCCGTATGCGTATCAATGGTGCGAAAGACGCGCTTCGCTTTCATTTCCGTCTTCCCCCTTCCGTTTGCCGAAACGGCCGAAGCTTAACGGTTCGGCCGGAATGCAGGTCGTCTTCGCTTCCGTCAGCAGCTCGCCCATCAGCTTGCCGGTGACGGCCGCCAGACTGATGCCGTCTCCTTCGTGCCCGGCCGCGATATAGAAGCCCGGCAGCTCGCCGACCTCGGATACGATCGGCAGGTGGTCGGGCGTCCACGGCCTCAAGCCCGTATAGGCGCGAATAAGCTGGAAATCGGCCAGTCCGGGGTAGAACCTGAGCATCCGCCTCGCCATGCAGGCGACAACCTCCGTGCGTACGGCCATATCGAACCCGACGAATTCGCGGCTGGAACCGATCAGGAAATTCTGGCTCTCGGTCGGCTCGAAGACGAGCGCTACTCCGTACTTCTCGGTAAGCGGATCGACTTGCCGGGAGCCTCCGAATTTGGACATTAGATAGCCGAATTCCATGACCTTGCGGCAGCCGACCGGCAGCTGCCGGGAAGCGACGATCAAATGGCCTTTGCGCGGAGCGATCGGAATATCGAGGCCGACCATTCTCCCGATCTCCGGCGCCCAGCAACCCGCGGCATTGACCACCTTGTCCGCGACCCATCCTCCTTGATCCGTCTCCAGGGCGAAGCCTCCCCCCTCCAGCCGTTTTATGCCCTGCACCTTCATGCGCAATCCGATCCGCGCTCCGAGCCGCTTCGCTCCTTCGACAAGCGCGTACGTCAGCAGATACGGATTAACCGTCGAATCCGAAGCGCACTCCAGTCCGCCGGGCAGATCGTCCGCGAAATAGCGGGACTCCTGGCGAATGTCCGAGCGATCGAGCATGCGGAACGGCAATCCCAGGGCGGCCTGTCTGGCGACCCAGCTTCGCGCCGCCTCCAGCTCCTCTTCCGTCTCGCATACGAACACGCTTCCGGGAGCGCGATATTCGAACGGTTCCTCCAGCTCCTTAGCGAGCTCCGCGACGATGCGCTGGCTCTCGATCGACATCAGGCTGTCGAATCCGGGGTCCTTGTCAATGACGAGAACGTTGCCGTCGCATCTCGAGGAGGTCCCCTCCGCCACCTCTCCCCGCTCCAGCAAAGCCGCGGACAGACCGGCCTTGGCCGCGAAATAGACGACGGCCGCCCCGATTATGCCTCCTCCGATGACGAGGACGTCCGCGTGCCGCTTGATTGTCAACCGCTTCACCCCGCTTTTAAAATATTTACACATTTGATTTACAGTGTAATAATAATTTTACATAATCCGTTTTTAAGAAAGGAACTTCGCCATGCAACGAACTTCCGATTCCAAGCGGGAGGTCCCCGATCCGTTCGCTTCGCTGATCGGGAACAGCCCCGCGCTTCGTTCGGCCGTCGAGACGGCGCGCCGTCTGCAGCATACCGCCGCTCCCGTGCTGCTGACCGGAGAGACGGGCGTCGGAAAGGAGGTGTTCGCCCGGGCGATCCACGCGCTTCGCGAAGGGGCGAACGCCCCGTTCGTCGCCGTCAATTGCGGCGCCCTGATGGCCAGTCTCGCCGAAAGCGAGCTCTTCGGCTACGAGAAAGGGGCTTTCTCCGGCGCGGACCCTCGGGGCAAGCCCGGCAAAATCGAGTTGGCCCGGGGCGGAACGCTGTTTTTGGACGAGATCGGGGAGATGTCTCCCGATCTCCAGGCCAAGCTC
>JAEZZE010000481.1 GCA_023418755.1 Bacillota bacterium
CCCGGGGGGGGGGGGGGGCCCCGCCCCCCCCCGGCCGCGATTTTGTCGTTTTATACCGGTTGAAGCTCCCGGCTGAGTCCGAGAGCCTGCGACGTAGCCGCATGGATCTCTTCGTTGAGCTTCGGATTTTGGGCCAAGGACACTCCGTAGGAAGGGATCATTTCCTTGAGCTTCGCTTCCCAAGCTTCAATGTGCTGCGGGAAACACTTTTTCAGGACCTCCAGCATGACGGAGACCGCCGTGGAAGCGCCCGGGGAGGCGCCCAGCAGAGCGGCGATCGAGCCGTCTGCCGCGCTGACGACTTCCGTGCCGAACTGGAGCGTTCCTTTGCCGCCAGCGGCGGTGTCCTTAATAACCTGCACGCGCTGTCCCGCCACGACCAGATCCCAGTCCTCGCTTCTAGCGTTCGGGATAAAGTCGCGCAGCTCTTCCATCCGTTTTTCTTTCGACAGCATGACTTGTTCGATCAGATACTTCGTCAGCGGAACGTTCTTGGCGCCCGCCGCCAGCATCGTCAACACGTTGCCCGGCTTCACGGAGCCGATCAAATCGAACATGGAGCCGGTTTTCAGGAACTTCGGCGAGAAGCCGGCGAACGGCCCGAAGAGCAGCGATTTCTTGTTATCGATAAACCTCGTGTCCAGATGGGGAACGGACATCGGAGGAGCGCCGACTTTGGCTTTGCCGTACACTTTGGCGTGATGCTGCTCGACGATGTCCGGATTCGTGCATACCATGAATAGCCCGCTGACCGGGAAGCCCCCGATGCCTTTGCCTTCCGGGATGCCCGACTTCTGCAGCAGATGCAGGCTTCCGCCCCCGCCTCCGATAAAGACGAATTTCGCGGTGTGGCGTTCGACGGCCCCGCCGTCGAGGCTTCGAACCTTCAGTTCCCAGGATCCGTCGCTCGTCCGTTTCATATTATCGACGCTGTGCTTGTAATTTATGCCGACGCCTTTGTTCTTCAGATGCTCGAACAGAATACGCGTCAAAGCGCCGAAGTTGACGTCCGTTCCCGAGTCGATTTTGGTCGCCGCGATCGGCTCGTTCATATTCCGGTCTTTCATAATGAGCGGAATCCATTCCGCCAGCTTGGCCGGGTCGTCGGAATAATCCATGCCCCGGAACAGCGGGTTGCCCGACAGCGCCTCGAAGCGCTTCTTCAGGAACTCGATATCCTTCTCCCCCTGAACCATGCTCATATGAGGCAGCGGCATAATAAAATCCTGGGGATTGCGGATCAGATTGCCGTTGACGAGATAAGACCAGAACTGCCTCGACACTTGAAACTGTTCGTTAATGCTTACGGCTTTGCTAATGTCGATCGATCCGTCCGGCTTCTCGACGGTATAGTTCAGCTCGCACAATGCGGCATGTCCCGTTCCCGCGTTGTTCCATTCGTTCGAGCTTTCCTCTCCCGCGCCCGCGAGCTTCTCGAACACCGCGATCTTCCATTCCGGAACCAGCTCTTTCAAGAGCGTTCCCAGAGTCGCGCTCATAATGCCGGCCCCGATCAGAATAACGTCTGTCTGGGTTTGTCTGTCGTTCATGATTTTCCTTCCTTACCTGCTATGATGTGAAAATAAAGCCAAAACGCTCCCGCCCGCCTACGCGCACAGCAAGCCAAGGCGCGTCGTCGTTACGCGCCTTTTCCGAATCAATTCTTGTAGCCTATCGACGATTAGCGACAAGATAGACTAATTTATTTACTCTCTATTATATGATAGTTGCATGCGAGTTGAAAGCCGGAAAATTCAGCTTTGACATCCTGTTCCAGGCTATAAAGGCAACAAACTCGCTATTAATCGCTAGGAATACTTGAAAAAAGCGCGCTCAGGCCGCCTCTATCGTTTCTTTCTATCGACTCGATAAAACTTGTATATCGGCGAGCGAAACCTTGCGCGACGGAACGCCCGAACGTCTTGTTCTTCCGAGGATTCGCTCATTCAGGCGCGCCTTCCTCCGCCAACCGTCTTCGGTCCGGCTTGCCCAAAGCGGTATACGGCAGACGACCGACGAACGCGATCTCTCCGGGCATCTGGAATCTCGCCAATCTTTCGCGCAGCCAGTCTCGAAGCTCCTCCTCCGTCAACCCGGCATTCGCGGACCCGCTTGCCGACTTCTCGCGGACCGCAACGATTTGGACGTAAGCTTTGAGCCGCTGTCCGAATCGTTCGTCGGGAACCCCGACGACGACCGCATCCTCAACCGCGGGGTGCGAGAGCAGTATCTGCTCCACCTCCAGCGGGTAGACGTTCTCTCCCGCCGAGACGATCAGGTCGTCCGTCCTCCCCCGGAGATAGTACAGGCCCCGATCGTCCCGGAAGCCGAGGTCTCCGGTCTCGATCCACCGGGGGGAGCCGATCTTCGCGGACCAGTCGTTCCGGATGCAGAATCGGCCGACCCGTCCGACCGGCGCCTCCTCTCCCCGTTCATCCACGATTCTCAAGCGGGAGCCGCGCACAAGCCTGCCGACCGTATTCGGAGACTGCGCAAGATCCCGCGGCGTGGCGATCAGATTCAAGCCGGCCTCCGACGTGCCGTAGAGATTGAACAGCACCTCGCCCAAGCGCGCTTGGGTTTCCCCGACCAGCTTCGGATTCAGCTCCGCTCCTCCGGAAGCGACGCATGCCAACGATCGCAGATCGCCGCCCGCGTCGGCGTCCAATATTTTGCGCAGCATCAAGGGCACGACCGTCACGATTTCCGCGCGGTGCTCGCGAATCAGCCGGCATGCGCGCTCGGCGTCGAATCCCCGGCAAATTACCGCTTTTTTGCCCAAGGCGCAGAGCAGCAGCAGTACCCCGATCCCGTAGCCGTGGTAAATCGGGGTAGCGATATATGCCGTCTCGCGCTCCGCGATCCGCAGCCTGCTCAGAAACTCGTAGAACGGATTCAAGTAATCGAATAGAGACGGCTTGTGCGCGGCTTCCTTCGGAGACCCCGTCGTTCCGCCGGTCAGAAGCACGAGCCTGCCCGCGAAGCTGCGGCTCGCTCTTGTCGGTGTCCGATCTCCGGCCGCGCCGTCCGACAGCAGGCCGTCGATCGAATCGCTCGGCAGCGCGGGTCTTGAATAGGAAGATCCGGCGAGCAGGTACTCGCATTCCTCGTCGTAGACGAGAAGGTCGAAGGCCAGGCGGTCCGCCAGCGCCCTCCAGCGTCCCTCCCCCATCTCCGCGTTCAGCAAATACAGATCGGCTCCCGTCGAAGAGACCGCATAGATCGTTTTCACCAAAGCGGCGCGATTCCGGCATAGAAGTCCGACTTTGCGGCCTTCGGCCAGTCCGTACCGTTCCCTGAGGGCTTCCGCCAGCCTGACCGATTGGCCGTACAGCTCCCGGTAGGCGAGCGATTCGCCCTCGTCCTCGTTCGCAAGCGCCGTCCTCTCCCCGTAGGTCATTGCCGCAAAAGCCAGTAGAGCCATCAGGTTGACGCCGTGCCGATGAATCGCCCGGATTAGACGGAATAGGGCACGGGGAGAGAGCAGCCCGATTCGGTTAAGCACGAAGAGCAGTCTATACGCCTTCATCGCCGTTCTCCTTTCTCCGGATACTCCGCGCGGCCGCGCGTTCCCACCCACCTCGGAAGAGCACGGAAACCAACTCGCCGAACAAGAGCCACCAGGGCTTATAGGTCCTTCGGCGGGAATAGAAGGCTCGGGCGATAATCTTCGCCGCTTGTTCCGGGGCCATCGCCGGCATGCTTCCGTAAGCGGCCGTAGGCGCGATCATCGGGGTTCTCACCAGCGGAAAATAGATCGAGGCGACGGCGATGCCCATCGCGTTCAGTTCGGGAGCGGCGGATCTTAGCCACACGTCGAAGGCGGACTTCGACGCTTGGTATGCGGCCCATTTCGGAACGGGGAGCAGCAGCGCGCTGACTGTCGAGACGTTCGCGATGCGCCCTCCGTTCTTCGCGAGCAGAGGGACGGTCCCGAGCAGCAGACGAACCGGCGCGAAGTAGTTGATCGCCATCGTACGGGTAAAGTCATGGTAACGGTCCAGCGACTCGCGGAGCGGCCGCCGGATGGAATGACCCGCGTTGCTGACGACGAAGTCCAGCCCTTCCGGAAGGCCGCGCAGATAAGCCAGCAAGGCGTCCACCTGCTCCGGTTCGCGCAGATCGGCGGGAAACAGGTCGACCTTGGCTTTGGAGCCGGCGCTCGACTCGATTTCGGCCTTGGCCGCGGCAAGCCTGTCCTCACGCCTCGCCGTCAAAATCAGGCGAACGTCGAACTCGGCCAGCAAGCAGGCCAGTCGTTCTCCAATGCCGGAGCTAGCGCCCGTGATCAGGACGGTTTTGCCGGCGAGCCGGCGTTCCAGCTTGTGCCGGTTTAGACGGACGGGAGGGAACAGCAAGCGCTCCAATATAGCGAAGGAAGCCACGAGGCATTCTCCTTTCCTTAGCTTTGCGGCGATGATCATCCCGAAGGCCAATAAGCTCGCACCTGGGCTCAGTTCGGGCCAATAAGCCCGCTCGGCGTGCTTATTTCTCGCAGCTGAGCCTAGTTCAGGTCAATAAGCTCACGCGGCGTGCTTATTCCTTGCAGTTGGGCTCAGTTCAGGCTAATAAGCCCGCACGGCGTGCTTATTTCTCGCAGCTGAGCCTAGTTCAGGTCAATAAGCCCTCACGGCGTGCTTATTTCTCGCACACCTGGGCCCAGTTCAGGCCAATAAGCCCGCACGGCGTGCTTATCTACCGCGTCCGGACCCAGTTCAGGCCAATAAGCCCGCACGGCGTGCTTATTTCTCGCACCCAGGCCCCAGTTCAGGTGATGTAAAATAGTCTGTGTACCATGATCTGGAGTCTATCCAGAACATAAAAAAGTAGGGTATCCTCGGGATTGCTGGTCACCAAGGAGGAGCCCTACTCAATGACTACTATACCCGAAAATGC
>JAEZZE010000482.1 GCA_023418755.1 Bacillota bacterium
CTTCTGTATATTACGGAGGGGAAGGTTCGCTTCAAGTGGAGGGGAAATACGTGCGAAGCCGAAGCGCCGGCCGTATTCATGCTGTCCGATTCCACGCCCCACGAGCTCGAAAGCCTTCAGTCCGAGGCCCGGTTCCGTTTTTTGGAGCTGCACGAGCCGGAGGATTTTCGGTTTACCGACCGTGAGGTGGACGAATGGAACTTCATGCAGGCGCGCAAGGAGATTTACGCCAAGACGGTGCTGGCCGCATCGATCCTGCAGGCTCTCGATTTCGTCTACCATCTTCATGCGACCGGAGCGGCCTTGGACGCCGATCTGGAGGCGGTGTGCCTGCTCGAAATTCGCAAGACCTTCCGGCTGATCGCGCATATTTTGGGGCTTTCCGCAAATTCCGAGGCCGCGGGCACTTCCCGCAAGATGAAGGTCGGAGCCCGCGATGCGGTCGACCTGCTTGTCGATTACCTCGATTGGCGCTATAAGGAGAACGTGACGCTGGAGGCGCTCGCTAGGCTTGTCGCGCTCGACCCGTCGTATCTCGTCAGGCTGTTCAAGAAGCATATGAATAAGACGCCTTTCGAATATTTGCGGGATCTCCGGTTGAAAGCCGCCGCCAGCTACTTGTCGGGCAGCGAC
This sequence comes from Bacillota bacterium, assembly GCA_023418755.1. GTDB lineage: Bacteria > Bacillota > Bacilli > Paenibacillales > Paenibacillaceae > Cohnella. The sequence goes on from JAEZZE010000482.1 coordinate 634, forward strand.
ATGGCGATCGCGGACATCGTGCAGGAGACGGGTTTTAACAGCGTTCATCATTTTACTAGGCTGTTCAAGTCGTATTACGGGCAAAGCCCGGCCGAATGGCGCAAGCAGTTGCGCGCATCGGGATGACGGATGCGAAGCGGAGGACGGTTCTTCGGCGCAACGGCGATGGGGATTTCGCTATTGCGAAGGGAGAGACCGGTCAAGAGAAACGGATCGTCTATGCCGCCGGGCGAATCGGGTACGGCCGCAACGGGCGGGAGAGGTTGCGGCGGTATAGGCGTCCGGCTGGAAACATGCAGCCCCAAGTCCGACGGCGAGTCGAGGCTTGGGGCTTTTTTATTTGTCTCGGGGTTCGCGTCCGCTTAATCGGCCGGTTAATAAAAAATTAATCTTTTTTAAGCCGCGCTTTAGAACCGATTTACGGCCAGTTTAGATCCGGCGGCTAAGATGGATTCATGGAGCCCGGGAGGGAATCCATGGAACCGAATCCAAGGAGGAGAAGAAAATGAACAAAAAACTGGCAATGATCGGAGCGGGAGTCGTGGCGGGAAGCGTGCTGCTGATGTCTTCCGTGTACGCAGGGGTCGGGAGCGCGCCCGGATACGAGGCTTACAAAACGGCGATCAAGAAAACGGCGTCCATAGACAACGTTACCCGCTCGGTGAAAGTATCCGTGGAGGATAACGGCTTGCAGCTCTTCCAGGCCGCTTCCGCGATGAAGTCGTCCGATGACGCCTTCTCCGGCTTCGTCGAGATTCGATTGCCGGACGAAGAGACGCAGGACCTTCGGTTTTACCGTCAAGACGGCAAGCAGATCGTCAAGTCGAGCGAATCGGACGTCTACCGGATTCTGAAGCCGGGCGACGAAGCCCATGGGCGTTTTAAGACAAGCGGAGACGAGGCGAAGTTCCACGATTCCGGCTTCGCCAAGGAAGCCGAGAAGGTCATCGATACGCTAGTGGGAAATCTCAAAAACGACGTCGTCTTGAACAAGGACGGAGACAATCAGAAGATCTCGCTGAGCCTTGAAGGCAGCCGCATTCCCGCGCTAGCCAATGCGATCGGCTCTCTGCTCGTCAAGGCAAGCGGAAGCGACCGCGTAGAAGAGCCGAAGGCGTCGGCCGACAATCCGCTGGGCATCGATCTGCGCGGCTTGAAGGACAGTCTCCCCGAGCTGACGGAAGAGATCAGGATCGACTCCGTAACCCTGACCGCCGACGTGAACGCCGACGGCTTGATCGCGAAACAGACCGCGGAGCTTCGCATTAGCGGCAAAGACGCCGAAGGCAGCCGGCACGAAGCGGCCGTGAAGCTTGAAGCGGAGCTGTCCGATTACGGCGCAACGACGCCGGACACGGTGGACTTGACCGGCAAACCGACGGTCGAGGTTAACCTTTTCGAAGGAACGGATCGCAAGCATTGGCGTTAATCGGCGTTCGGTAACGGCCAGTAAAAGAAAGGGAGCTGTCCCATAAGGGTTTATGGGACGGCTTCTCATCCGACATAAGGGGGCGGAAGAATGAAAACGATCGTGCAGATCGAATCGGCAACGAAGGTTTACCGCAATCGGAGAGGCATCCGGGACGTAACGCTGAGCGTCCGGCAAGGCGACGTTTACGGTCTCTTCGGGCCTAACGGCGCGGGCAAGACGACTTTGATGAAGATGATGGTGGGGCTAAGCCGCGCGGATAAAGGAACGATCAAACTGTTCGGCTTCGACGTGAAGACGCATTACGAGCAAGCGATGAGCAAGGTTGGCGCGTTGATCGAGACGGCGGAAGCATACGGCTACATGAGCGGGAGGCGAAATCTGGAGCAAGCCGCAAGGCTGTACCCGGAGCTTCCGGCAGGGCGGGTGGACGAAGTGCTGGAGCTTGTCGGATTACGGGAGGTTCAGCACGAGAGAGCGGGCAAGTACTCTCTGGGCATGAAGCAGCGTCTCGGCCTGGCTGCGGCCATTCTGTCCAAGCCGGAGCTGCTCGTGCTCGACGAGCCGACGAACGGACTGGATATCGAGAGTACGGTTCAGATTCGGGAGATCGTGAAGCGGCTGGCGCGCGAAGAGGGAACGACTTTCTTGATCTCCAGCCATCTCATCCGCGAGATGGAGCTGATGTGCAACCGCCTCGGCATCGTCCACGGCGGCAGATTGATTCGCGAAGGAGACGCCGCGGAGCTGCTGGGGGGCAAGTTCTCGTCGTTGGAGGAATTGTATTTGCACGAGATCGAACAAGACAGGAGGGCGATGACGCATGCATAGCCTGTACGCGAGCGTTCGCAACGAGGTCGTCAAAATGGCGTTAAAGAAGAAGAACCGTTTTTTTCTGCTGATGACGTTCGCGCTCCCGATCGGCGCGGGTCTGCTGATGGGCAACCTCCAAAACGGACTCGGTCTCGGCGTCGTAACGTCCGGGGAATTTCCGATCTTCGTTCTCGGGCTGCTAACGGTCTTTTTTCTGCCCCTCTTCGTGTTCATGGGCTCCGCAGACCAATTTTCGGGGGAGCTTGGCGACCGCATGCTGAAGAACGCGCTCGTCCGACCGATCTCTAGGTTCAAGGTGTTCGCTTCCAAGCAAGCGGCACTCGCGATCTCGATCGCCGCTTATTTGCTCGTCGCGCTGCTCGGTTCTGCGGGAGCGGCTCTGTTTCTTGGAGGCGGGCTGGAGCTCGGCAACGCGATCGACTGGCTGACCGCTTACGCGGCCGCGTTTCTGCCCCTGCTGTCGCTCAGCGTAACGGCGGTATTTCTGGCGCAATTTTTCGCCAGCGGGATCGGCGCTTTAACGGTTAGCGTCCTGCTTTACGTCGCTTTGAAGGCTGGCGCGTTTGTCCTCCCGCAGCTGAACGCGTATTCTCCGACCGCTTACTTGAACTGGCATACGTTGTGGCTGGGAGATCCGCTGCCGGCCGGGCAGATCGGGAGCGTGTTTATGTTTCTGGCCGCCTGTTGTATATTGTTATTTACGGCCGGTTTTTATTTCTTCGATAAAAAGGAGCTCTGATCGTGTCCATTCGCGTAAGGCTCGTGCTCTCCTACTTGGCGATGCTCGTCGTGCCGGTGATCCTGTCGTCGATCGCCGTCGCGGTTATCCTCAAGCTGGATGAAACGCGCGCCACCCCGATAAAAACCATATTCGAACGGGAAGGTCTCGTCTATGCCGATATCAAGCTGACGAGCATTCGCGAACCCGAAGCCTTCCTGGAACGGGAAACGATCGAAGAATTCGAGCGGCGGCTTCGGGAAATTCATATGAGTCTGATCGTCCGCGTCGACGGCGAAATCAGCTACGCCGATCCGGAGCTGGCCCCGGCGACTCTCGAAGATTTGCCCGAGTTCGGAACCGTAGACGGCCACGAAGGCAGCTTCAGAGGGAAAACGATGATAACCCGCCAGGAAGACTTCTTGCTGCCGGACAAGAGGGAAGGCTCCGTATTCATCGTTTCGGACGCCGGAACCTTCCCTAAATATTTTCAAAATTATTTTTTGTGGATCGCTGCCGTCGTGATCGCCATCCTCGCGTTTACCAACGGAATATTGACTTATATGGTATCCCGCAGCATTATTCGTCCGCTGAGGGCGCTGCAGAAAGCGACGGAGGAAATCAAGGACGGCAATCTAAGCTACGAGGTAGACATTCGTTCCAAGGACGAAATCGGCAAACTGAGCGCCGCGTTCGAAGAAATGCGCAAGAAGCTTCTGGAGTCGGTGGAGCTTCAGCTTCAATACGAGGAAAACCGCAAAGAGCTCATTTCGAACATTTCCCATGATCTCAAGACGCCGATGACGGCGATTAAAGGATACGTAGAAGGCATTATGGACGGAATCGCGGATTCGCCCGAGAAGCTGGATCGTTACGTGAAGACGATCTACGGCAAAGCGGCCGACATGGACAGATTGATCGACGAATTGTTTCTGTTCTCCAAGCTGGATTTGGGCAAGCTTCCGTTCGATTTCGAAAAGGTGGATATCGGAGCTTACGTGCAGGATTGCGCTCAGGAGCTCGTATTCGATCTGGATAAAAGGGGCATCAAGCTGGAGCTGAACGTCTTGCCCGGGCAAGCGCTGTTCGTCAAGGCGGATCGGGAGAAGCTGAAGCGGGTGCTCGTTAATATACTGGGGAACGCAATGAAATACATGGACAAAGCGGACGGAAGGATCGGGCTAAGCGTCGAGGAGCGAGCCGGCACGGCGGTAATAAGCGTAAGCGACAACGGCCAGGGGATTCCGCGGGACGCGCTTCCGTATATTTTCGACCGGTTCTATCGGGCCGACCCTTCCCGCAACTCTTCCACGGGAGGCAGCGGACTCGGTCTGGCCATCGCCCGGCAGATCGTGGAGGAGCATGGAGGTCGAATCCGGGCGGAGAGCGAGCTCGGGACGGGCACTCGGGTATCTATCGAACTGCCTCTCTGGGGGCGGCCGCAGAAGGAGGAGAAATTCGGTTGAGCGGAATATTGATCATCGAAGACGAACAGAGCATTGCCGAGCTGGAGCGGGATTATCTGGAGATTAACGGCTTTACGGCGGATATCGAAAACAGCGGGGATCGAGGGCTGCAACGGGCGCTCGCCTACGATTACGACCTGATTATTCTCGACTTAATGCTGCCCAAAGTGGACGGATTCGAAATTTGCCGCAGAATTCGCGCGGAGAAAGACATTCCGATTCTGATGGTGTCGGCGAAAAAAGAAGACATCGATAAGATCCGGGGGCTGGGCCTCGGGGCGGACGATTATATGATCAAGCCTTTCAGTCCGGGCGAGCTGGTGGCCCGAGTGAAAGCGCACTTGGCCCGCTATGAGCGGCTGAGCGGACGGAGAGAAGCCCGCAACGACGAAATCCGCATTCGCGGCTTGCGAATCGACAGATCGGCTCGCCGCGTGTTCGTCAACGAGCGGGAGATCGCGTTTACGACGAAAGAATTCGATTTGCTGAGTTACTTGGCGATGAATCCGAACCGGGTTTTCAGCAAGGAGCAATTGTTCGATCAGATCTGGGGCATGGACGCGGTGGGAGAGATCGCAACCGTAACGGTGCACATTCGCAAGCTGCGAGAGAAGGTCGAACACGATCCGTCCGATCCGCAATACATCGAGACGATCTGGGGTGCGGGTTACCGGTTCCGGATTTGACTGCCCGGTTCGTCACGTCCGGAGGCGTCGAGGAGATGGCATCGACACTGTGCGGGGGCGCTCCGTCCCCGACTTCAATCCGTACCGAGAGCTGGAAAGGTTCGACACGCTCTGGAAGCTGAAGGAAGGGATGGGCGACTTGCCGCTGCGGTTGATGGGCATGATCCTGACCGCGATCCGTTACTCGGGAGAAGCGCTAGCGAAGAAGCGGCGGCGGGAGAGGTCGCCAATGCCGACGTGACAAATCCAGTTCTGCTTGCCTCCCGTGATTATTTAAAACAAAAAAACGCACTCCTTGCCTAAAAGCAAGCGGTGCGTTTTCATTACACGGTGTATTTATCTTTTGAACGCCTCATCGAGACGTTCTTTAATGAATTGGCTGTTTTTTCGTCGGGTTGCTCGTTGTTCAAATATAACTTGCGACGCGCTTTTTGTAGAAGGTGCAAACAAGAGCGCATCCTTTGGCTGCGTACCTACCGCTTCTCTAACGACTCCATTCAAGGATACGTAAACCTTAGTCGCCATGCTGCATCCCTCCTAAAAGCATTCGCGCAAAATCAAAGGCCAATGCATTTTTATTTATTATAACACGTATAACGTTATCTTTGGAAGCCATGAACTTGTTCGTATTCCATTCTTGCCCACATGGCAAATGAAATGTCATTACATGTTTTGGGAGACGAAGGCAATAATAAAAGGTAAAGTTTGATTCTTTAAAGAATACTTGATCGTCAGGGTTGTTATATGTAAGTGCAACAAAGGAATCTTTGTTGTCCAGCGAGTAATAATCATCCCCGGTGGCGGCCCCTGTCTTTCCCATTGTCGCCATGCGATCATCTTGTAATTTGTACAAGGTGACGGCGGAGCAATCGCCGAAAGAGCCAACCGCCTCCTTAACAAAGCCGTAGTCGTGTTCTACGATGTCGCCTTTGATCGAACGTCGGAAAGATTCCAAAAAAGCCGTAAGACTGCGAAATTCAGTCATATTTACGTTTGTCAGTGTATGGGTCAGTAAATCATAAAATTGATCGTATTGTTCCAATTGGCGCTCATTCGTTTCAATTGCATCTTTGAACGGCATTAATTGGATACCTCTCCGTAGTAAATCGCTGAAGTATATTTTCCAGTCAGGAGCAACAGCAAGGTCTAGGCTTTCGAAATAGATCCCCCTTGCAGCAATATCATGAATGAAAAACCATACATAGGGCTCAATGCGAGAGGATAATTCTGCTGAACGAAGTGCCGAAACTATCTCTGAGGCGGTTGGAATTGAAGAATTTTCTGCTTTATAAGCCTCAACGTACTCATCTATGATGTCCTTGGCTTTGGAGAAATAGGTTGTCTTTACATCGCTGTCCACAAAAACAAGTATGGTCTTACGTTGGTTACAGGCTTCGATAAGCTCCATATGAGTAACCGTCCGCTGGGATTGCTCGTAAAAAGTTCCGGCATTGTTGGAAATGAAAAGCAAGAATGCATCGGATTGACGAACGCATTCCATACATTTCGCGACAGGATTAGTGTGAGAATCCCAAGCTCCGAAATTCTTTTCAAACATCATCGGTTCATGCCCAAGTTCGCGCAGTAAATCCCACATACTTTCTCGTAGAGGTTTAAGCCGGTCCTGAGCGACTGAACTGATAAAAATCTTGGTTTTCGTGAACAAGGCAATCCTCACATCCTATCAGATGCATTGTGGATTTATTATATCATACTTCTAAAATATGACTTCTATCGAGCGGTGCATTCCGTCGTTGTTTAAGTCGAATTTCTGTTTCGCCACTGCCTTCCTCGTAGTTTTCGAGTTCAATCGTGCCGGGATTGCTCGTCGAACTTCATAGGGGAGGATACTTTGAAATCATCTACATTTTTATCCAGTTCCGGAGCCGAGGCCCAAGTCCCGCACGAGTATGGGAGGAGCTTTCGCGGACTGTTCCGAAAACAAAACCCGATTTCCGCTTTCAGCACTTGTGCTGCGCGGGGCGCCGCCCTATACTTTCCGAAGAGAGTACAGAGGGGGATACGGATGAAGCGGTTCATTCCGAGGCAGAAATACATTCGTATATTTTTGGCGCTGTGCATCCTGTTCGCGTTGGTATCGATTCCCTTCGTGTATTTGATTTCGCAGCAGTTTTCCAGCTACGCGCTCAAGCAGATCGATAAGGTCAACCGGATCGAAGTCGAACACGCGCAAGAAAATTCCCGTTTCGTGTTCCGGAAGATGATCGCCTACGGATTGAATATGTATCAGGACAAGAGCATCCAGCTGTGGCTGACGGACAGGACCGAGACTCCGGAGCATCAGGTCGACGCCATGAAAGCGGCGGCGAATTTCAGCACGACGGAACCGTTCATCGAAGATATTTATTTGTTCAACATGCGCACCGAGCATGCCCTCGATTTGAAATTCGGATTGTCGTCGTTCGCCCGGTTTCCGGACCGCGCCGCTCTCGATATCGTCATGCAGCCCCGCAAGTCCTATTTGAATTTTATCTCCTACGAGCGAGACGGACAGCGCAAGCTTGCGCTGGTCATTCCCACGGTGCCGTCCGGGCAGCAATCCTTCGGCTATCTGGTCATGGTGATGGAAACCGGACTGATCCGGCAATATTTGCTTAAGGACGATCGCCAATCGGGCATGAGGTCCTTCATTCTCGATTCCGACGGCCGGGTCGTGCTGGGCTCGAACGGCTCGGAGGATCTGCACGCCGAGCTGGCGCGGAAATCCGCCGCCGAATCGGGGAGCTTTACCCACCGCTACGAGGGCGAGCTCTGGTCGGTCCAATACGCCCGGATCGACCCCCAAGGCTGGACTTTGTACATTACCGCGAAGGTGGAGCAAATTCGCTCCGACTTCGATTCCTTCCGCGATAAAATGCTGCTCTTTGCCGTATTGTTCGTCGTTCTAATGCTCGGCGTCCTGTTCTGGAATTCGCGGCGAACCTACAAGCCGTTCTCCCAACTTGCGGAACAGTTGGAGACGAAGCTGGGCTCGCGGCTGAACGGGGAGACGGGCGAAGGGCCCCGGGAAGAATACAACGTGCTTCGGTCGGGCATCGAAATTTTGGCGGATCAGGTGGATAAGCTTGACACCTCGATGCGGGAGCATAAGAGCGTCATCAAGGCGGAATATTTGCGGCAGTGGATCGTGCAGGGCAAGCTGATCGCGCCCGTAGAAGGCTTTCTTAAGGAGCATACGGCACTGCTGGGAGAAGACAGCCTCCATGTGGGCGTTATGAGAATCAACGAGTACAGCCTGTTCGAGGAGCGGTACAATTTCGCCTCGCGAAAGCTGATCAAATACGCGATCGGCAACATCGCCGAGGAAATTCTCGACCGGTATTGGTCCGCCGAAGCGGTCGATCTCGGCGGGGATCACTTGGTCGTGCTTCTGTCGGGTTCGGACGTTCCGATGGACAAGCTTGTCGAAACGATGGAGGAAGTCGGACGGCAGGTCGTCCGATGGACGCGGATCGGAGTGACGATCGCGGTCAGCGGACCGAACGCGTACGGCGACGACCTGAAAGCGATCTACGGTCACATTCGCGAACTGACGATGCTGAAATTCATTTCGGGCGAGGATAAAGTGTACCTGGAGCAGGATTTCGAAGCGTTCATGGCGCGAGTGCAGCCGCTTCCCGACGACCATCTGCTGGACGAGCTGATCAAGCGGATCCGGATGGGCAAGGCGGAAGAGGTCGGGGAAAGCCTGGACCTGATCTTCGGACCGATGCAGACGATGCGTTACGCGGACAGCAAGTTCCAGATCTCTTTGATTTTATATACGCTGTTCAAGACGTTCAATAAATTGCCGTCGGTCGAATCGGTCGAACGAATAGAGAGCATCCTGGACAGATTCGATACGCTGGCCGGAATCAAAGGCTGGCTCTCGCAAGAGCTGCGGGAAATCATGGGCGATCTGAGCAACAAGAAGGGAGCGAGCCGCCGCGACGAGATCGTGAAGGAGATCGTCGAATACGTCGGAACGCATCTGCACGACCCGATGCTGACCATCGACGAAATCTCGGAGCACGTGTCCTTGTCGACCCGCTATATCCGTCAGCTGTTCAAGGAAGTGTGGGACACGACGCTGTCCGACTATATTATGGAGCGACGGATCGATCGAGTGAAGGAGCTGCTGGAGACGACCGATTGGACGGTGACCGATATCGGCGAGCGCTCCGGCTTCCAGACGAAAAGCAACTTCTTCACGACGTTCAAGAAAGCGACGGGCATGACGCCGAGCCAGTACCGGGACAACCGGCCGTCCTGAACCGCGACGAATAAGCGTATCCGACTAGCGTATCCGATTCAGAGCGGATACGCTTTTTTTGCATCGGGCGCCCTTTAAGAACGCGATAAAATAAGCTCGCCCCACGATACTAAATCGCCCAAACTGCCCCATCGGAGCCGAATAAGCCCTCCCCACGATACTAAATCGAACAAACTGCCCCATCGGAGGTGATGTAAAATAGTCTGTGTACCATGATCTGGAGTCTATCCAGAACATAAAAAAGTAGGGTATCCTCGGGATTGCTGGTCACCAAGGAGGAGCCCTACTCAATGACTACTATACCCGAAAATGC
>JAEZZE010000113.1 GCA_023418755.1 Bacillota bacterium
GTCGGCTGCCCCGCGGTCTCCCGGTTATCCGAGGACGCCGCAGACGAGAGGGGAAACCGCCGTGTCTCTGATGGATGCTTTATTTTATTGGCTGCAAATGAAATGGATCGTCTCCGAACGCCCCGACGACGAGGCCGCACGGGAGACGCTCGCCTTTTTCGCGCAAATTTTGTCGGAAGACCACCGGTTGAAGTCGTTCGATGTCAGCTCGGAAGACGAAGGCAAAGTATACATAACGTATGCCGGAGCGGATGACGAGGCCGCGCGCACGGTCTGGTTCGACCGCGAATCCGTTGAGCAGCTGAATCGGGATATGTTCGGGTCGCCCTCGGGCTGCGGAACGGATTTCGGCACAGAGGACGAGGAGGACCAGGCTTGAGTCAGAACACACCGTTGCCATCCCGTTCGAGCAAACGCGACTCCGCTCCTAAAGCTCCGAAAAAGAAAGCCAAAAGCGGATTTCGTTGGGGAAGGTTCATTTTCATTCTGCTCGGCATCGCGATCTTGCTGCTTGCGGGTTACGTCGCTTATTTATATTTCGGCTCCTACAAGCCGAATCTGGCCAAAATCGCCAAGCAGGAAGACGGTACTGGAGCAGTCGTAACGATTCCGAAGGAAGAGCGCGCTCAGGTCAAGCCGATTTCGCTCGTCCTGCTCGGACTCGACACCCGCAGCGAGACCGGCAGCATGAACACGGACGTCATGATGGTCGCCGCGTTTAACCCGCTGACGAAGACCGCGACGGTCGTCTCCATTCCGCGGGACAGTTCTCTGGACGTGGACGGATACAAGAAACATAAGGCGAACGGGTACTACGCGGCTTTCTACATGTACGGCAAAAATAACGAGAAGCTGGAAAAGGAAAAGTTGTCGGGATACGCGCGGGACGAGACGAAATTGCTGCTGTCGAGATTTTTCGGCATCCCGGTCGATTACACGGCGGTCATCGATTTTCAAGGCTTCGTCGATGTCGTGGACGCGCTCGGGGGCGTTCAAGTCAACGTGGACCAGGACATGCGGTATCAGGACTCGGTCGACGGCACGGACATCAATTTGCGGAAGGGCGAGCAGGAGCTTAACGGGGAACAGGCGCTCGGCTTCGTTCGCTATCGTCAATCGAATCGCAACAAAGGCTTCAAGCCGACGGCGGAGTCCAGCGACTTCCAGCGCAACGAACGGCAGAATCAGGTGTTGGGCGCCATCGCCGACCGGCTGAAGTCGCTCGGCAGCGTCACGAAGGTCGGAGGCTTGCTTGACGCGATGGGCAACAACTTGCGGACCGATATTCCCGCGGCCCAGATCGAGAACATCATCGCGACCTATTTCGGAATCAACCGGTCCGACATTCGTTTTATTCCGCTGACCGGCACCTGGAAAAGTCCCTATGTTTATTTGGACGAGGACAAGCTTAATGAAGCCAAGAAAGCGCTGGGCGAGGAGCTTGATCCGACGGGACGGGGCGGAGCCGCGACGGTCGGAGCATCCGGCGAAGAATAAGGATAGACGATGAGGGGCTGTCCCATAAGGCTTGGGGGACAGCCCCTCTTGCGATTAACGGCGGACGAAATCCCTCGCGAGCAAATCCCGCCACTCGGCATAGGCGGTCCAAGCCTTGCCGTGTTCCAGCATCGCCTTCCCGGTATACAGTCCTTCTTCGACGGATCCGACCCGGTCGGCGAGATGGAGACGATACGCCGCGTTCAGCAAAACCTGGTTCGCGAAAGCCATGTCGGCATCGCCGCGAAGCACGGCTTCCGACACTTCGATCTGCGCAGCGGCCGTCCATTCCTTGTTCGGAACGGGAGCTTCGAGTCCCCAAGATTCGGGACTGACGACGTGCAGGCTCGCGCTTCCCCGTTCGACGGCATACGTGCGGGTCGGGCGGTCGATGAAAAGATCCTCCGACCCTTCCGCTCCCTGTACGATCAGCGCTTTGCGGTAATTCAGCGCCGTCATGAGACGGGACAGCCGATCGAATACGGTGTTGTGGAATACGCCGAACACGAGGTAAGGAGAACGGCAGGAACTGATGGCCGCCGGGAAGCCGGCGGAGACGCCGGTCGCCATCGTGGAACGGGCAACGACGGGAGAGCAGCGGGTACCGACGGGGACGCTGGGCGGCATTCAACGGATCGCGGAGGCGGAGAGAGCGGCCAATCCGTCGCTAAATAATCGTCGGAGAGACGGTAAAGATGCGGGAACTGCTCGCTCGGCTCGCCGAGGAAGCGGCTGAAATCCGCCCCGGCATTTGCACGGCTTGCCGCATCCGCCGCCGACTCGCGCGCGGGTCCGGGATGTCTGAGCGAAAGTCCGTTGGAAAGCGGGCAGGGATATGATATAATCAAGCCAGCACAACCGTTTGGGGGGCTGCGGGTGATCTGCTCGAAACCTAATTCCTTAACCGATCGGACCGTTCAACAAGGCGTCTGCGAGCGCACGGCCAACCGTGCGCCTGCAGCCATGACGAAAGCCCAGTGAGTTCACTGGGCTTTTTGTCATTTCCGGGGCTGTTCGGCAGGGGGAGTTCCGAAATTTTCCGGCGCTCTCGGAGGAACGATGTTGCGCGGGATTTGCGGAATGAGCCGTCCTACGATGTCGGCGAGCTCGTCGGCGAATCCGGAAATCGGCCGGCCTTCCTGTATATCGGCGCGGATTTCCCGAATTCTCTGCCCTAAGTCGATGTCCGCCGTAACCAGCGCGTCGATGCCGTAAGGGTCTTTGCGGAACGCCTCGGCTACCGCGTACTTGATCGTCCCGACTTGAGAGCGTTCCATCCTCTCGTCGACATCGATCCCGACGATGGCATATTTGCCGAAGACGACGCAATTCGCATTCTGTACGCCTTCGATGCCGCGGGCCAGAGCTTCGAGATGGGCGGCCTTCTCCTGCGCATTGCGCGGAATGTCGCTGGCCGCTTCGTTCAGGGCGCGAGCGCGAGGTTCGTATTCTACCGCTTCCGGATTCGACGGCTTGTTCCCGCAGCCCGCGGTGCCTAGAACGAGCAGGATCCCAAGCAGCGCCGCGGCCGTCCAAGCGATCGTTTTGTCAGTTTTCATCTTGTTCACCACCCGGGTTGGAGGGATGCCCGGATCGGACCGATTCGGCCGATCTCAGGAAAAGGCTTGCTCGTCGTATTGTTCCCTGTCGTTCGATCCCTATGTAAAGAAGCTGTGGAGAAAAAACGGAACCTATTGGATAGGACAATAAGCTCGAATCGGGAGGGAACGCCCATGAGAAAAATTTATGTGCTGGATACGAACGTGCTGCTCCATGATCCGCTCTCTTTGTACGCTTTCGACGATAACGAAGTCATTATTCCCTCCGTCGTCCTGGAAGAGATCGACTCGAAAAAAAGGCTCGCCGACGAGATCGGGCGCAACGCCCGCAACATCTCGCGGGAGCTGGACGCCATGAGGACGCAAGGGCCGCTGCACGCCGGCGTTCCGCTGCCGGGCGGGGGCTTGCTAAAAGTGGAAATGAATCATCGCCTGTTCATCAAGGTTCAGGAATCGTTCGGCGAGATGACGAACGATAACCGGATTCTCGCGGTGGCGCTGAATTACCATATGGAGGAGCAGGAGTCCGGCGACCCGCGGCCGGTCGTTCTCGTCAGCAAGGACGTACTCGTGCGCGTGAAGGCGGACGTGCTCGGAATCGTCGCGCAGGATTATCTTTCCGACCGGGTCGCGGCGGCGACGGATCAATATACCGGGCATCTTACGCTGCTGGTGCATCCGTCCGCCATCGACGAGTTTTACTCGACGCGCTCTTTAAGCATCAAAGCGTTGGGGCTCAAGACGACGCTGCATCCGAACGAATTCGTCATTTTGCGGGATGAGCTCGGAACGTCCAAATCCGCGCTGCTTAAAGTGACCTCCGACGGGTTGCGCCTGGAGCCGCTTCATATGAGCAACGATCCGGTATGGGGCATTACGGCCCGCAACGCCCAGCAGCGAATGGCGCTGGAGCTGCTGCTGAGCGACGACATTCCGCTCGTCACGCTGACGGGCAGGGCCGGCACGGGAAAGACGCTGCTGACCCTCGCGGCCGGATTGATGAAGGTGGAGGACGAGCACAAGTTCAAGAAGCTGCTGATCGCCCGTCCGGTCGTGCCGATGGGCAAGGATATCGGCTATCTGCCCGGCGAGAAGGAAGAGAAGCTGCGTCCGTGGATGCAGCCGATCTACGACAATCTTGAATTTTTGTTCGATACGAAGAAGGCCGGCGATCTCGATAAAATCTTGATGGGCATGGGCAGCATTCAAGTAGAGGCGCTAACCTACATTAGGGGACGCTCGATTCCGGGACAGTTCATCATCATCGACGAAGCGCAAAATCTTAGCAAGCACGAGGTGAAGACGATCGTCTCCCGGGTCGGGGAAAACAGTAAAATCGTGCTGCTTGGCGATCCGGAGCAGATCGACCATCCTTACCTGGATTCGCAAAGCAACGGATTGACGTATCTCGTGGAACGCTTCAGGGAAGAGGGGGTCAGCGGTCACGTGACGCTGGAGAAAGGGGAACGCTCGAAGCTCGCCCAATTGGCTACCGAGAAGCTCTGACGAACGATTCCCGCAACCGACGACCGGGAAGCCGCGAGAACGAACGATTCCGCTTGGTCGACGGCGAGGCTGTTTCCCGTTAGGGGAGACGGCCTCTTTATGCCGCCTGAAGGCAAAGGCGAATAAAGCGCTTCCCAAAAAAGGGAGACAGGCCGGGCCCGTCCTGTTATCATGAAGGTAGCGATGTGTAACGATACGACGAAAAAGGTGAGGTTGTGGCGCGTCGGAAGCTGATCTCGGTGTTCCTGCTGCTGTGCATCATGGTTTTATTGTTGTCGCCGTGGGCGGACGCGCCGTCCCCCTCTTCGATTCCCGTTGCCGTTCAGCAGGGAGGAACGCTTGCGGTCCAGGAGCCCGAAGAAGCGGAAGAAATTTCTCGGATCACGGTCGAAGTCGCGCTCGGGGAACAAGAGTTTTACGCCTTGTCCAATATGAACGACGACTTCGCGTTCAGGCATCCGGATATCCAAGTCGAATTGCGCAGAATTTCTCCCGAGACCGCCTACGAAACGTATCGAAGAGCCTCCGAGCTGGAGGAAGCCGCGGACGTCATGCTATTCCGCAACGAATGGGTGGCGGAGTTCGCGTCCTCCGGCCACCTGCATCCGGCCGATTCCGCATTCGCGGGCAAGGCGCTGGGCGAGCAGTTCGAAGCGTTGTCGGCCCCTCTGAAGTGGAACGGCTATTTGTGGGGCGTTCCGCGGGACATGGATCCGTACGTGCTCGTCTGGAATTTGGAGCTTCTGCGGGATTGGCTCGGAGAGGAAGCCGATTATCCTCTGACGGGCGAGCAATGGGCGGCCGCGGCGGCAAGCGCGGAATCGGAGGAAGCAAACGGCGCTTATTGGCTCGCCATCGACGGGGAAGACCCGTTCGCGCTGCTGGCCTGGTTGGAAAATTACGCGCGGGAACGAAGCGACGAGCTGTGGGGACAAGGAGAGACATGGGAAGAGACCGCGCGCGGACAAGCGTTGGCGCTGCTCGAAGAGAAGAGGGCGAACGTCCGGTTCCGGGGCGACGTCCGCGCGTCGGTAAGCGAAGGGAACGCGCTGGCGGCCATCCTGCCGTATTCCGAGGCGGAGGAGCTCTTGTCTCGCGACGGTTCCGGAGATCAGGGGAAATTAAAGTTGGCGGTTGACCATTATTCGTGGAATCTGCCGTACATATGGCCCCGCGGCAGCAGCTTCGTCATCTCGTCGCGTACCGATGCCGAAGAGGCGGCAAGCGTATGGATCGCGGACGTTACGGGCGAGCAGGCGCAGTTGCTGCACATGGAAGAGCAAGGCAAGCTTCCGGTATTCCGCTCGCTATACGACGCCGACAGAAGGCTGTCCGATCTGCTTCCCGGTCGGTCGGGGCAGGTTTTTCCCAATCAGGCGCCGCTGCTGTCCGGCCCGGAAACGGTTCGGATTCTCGACCGGCTCGGAGAGATGTGGCGCAGGTTCTCCGGCGGCCGATTGACTGTGGAGGGATGGAAGGAGGAATGGGGCGGCGGGACGGAAGACTGAGCTTAGTCAGCCTCCGATCCCCAGGTCTACCGTCAACAGGCCGTCCTCCATCTCCACGCTGCGGGCTTTGACGTATTTGATGAGCTTCTGCGGATAAAAGCCGAGATCGAATTCCCTTTCCAGTTCGGCTCTGGTCGTATCGGGCAAAGCCAGACCGTTGAAAACCAGCTTATCGACGTGAAAACGGATGGCGTTCTCCGGTTCGTCCTCGATCGTATAGCGCCCTTGGATGGTCACCTGCAGATGGCCGTTGTCGCCTTCCATCGTCAGCAGGCCGTCGTCGAACTTAAACGCGAAGTCGTCGAAGCGGCTGTCCTGGGAACGAAGAAATTCGTTTAATTGCCGATCGGATATCGTCAGCTTCGTTTTCAATCCGCTCGTCTGAACGATCCCCGGCGTTTTTTTGACGTAATCGGGAAGATGAGTCATGGCGTTCGCCAACGCTTTGAAATGCTGCTTGACCTCGTACAGGCC
>JAEZZE010000174.1 GCA_023418755.1 Bacillota bacterium
GGCAAACGCAAGCCGCTATACACCGGTCGCAAGGTTTCGGATCAAGCGCCGCTGCGCGAAGGCGACTACCATCGTCCGGCGCAAGAATTCGTCTGGTAGATCAAGGGGGAGATCGCATGGCAAAAACGGTTGCGGCCGTCTATACGGGCCAAGGGCTGGCGGAACCGCTGAAGAAAGTATTCGACGAGCTTCTGCCGGACGTCCGGCTCGTCAACCTGATCGACGACAGCCTGATCTACGACGTGATGCAGGCGGGCGGAGTGACGCCCCAAGTGTCCGGACGGCTGCTCGGCTATTATCGGAGCGCGGCCGAGCTGGGCGCCGACGTGATTCTGAATACGTGCTCCTCGGTCGGCGAGGCGGCGGATCGGGCGAGGGCGTTCGTGAGCGTGCCGATCGTGAAGATCGACGAGCAGATGGCCCGGGAGGCGGTGGGCGGCTACGATCGCATCGGAGTGATCGCGACGCTGCCGACTACGCTGGCGCCGACGATGGCTTTGCTTCGTTCCCAGGCGGGGGCGGCCGGCCGATCGGTCGCTCTGACGGAGGGGCTGGCCAAGGGCGCGTACGACGCGCTCGTAGGCGGCCGGCCCGAGGAGCATGACCGGCGGATCGCGGAGACGGCGGCAGAGCTTGCCTCTTCCGTCGACGCGATCGTGCTGGCTCAGGGCTCCATGGCTAGAATGGAGGCTTCGCTGCGGGAGATCACGGGCAAGCTGGTGCTTTCCAGCCCAAGATTGGGCGTAATGGCCGTGAAGCGACTGCTGGAGTCGCTGTAAATAGGTTAAGTCTTATCGATCAAGGCAGCTCAAAACCGCCTGTCCGAAATTGGCAAAGCCATCTCTTTTGAAATGGAATTGGGTTCAGCCTATTTAGATGAATTCGAATCGCGAGGTGTTGAAATATGAAACGGGTGATCGCCACCTACTTGGCGGAAACTCCGTATACGCTCGAAAGAGCCGCGGAAGCGATCGCCGGCGAGCAATCGACCGGTACGTTCACGGCGGTGCCCGGCGAGACGGCTGCGCTCAAAGAGCGCTTCGGCGCCCGGATCGAGCGGATCGTTCCGCTGGAGCAGGTCCGGCAGCCGTCGCTGCCGGGATCGGCCTCGCCGCCGGGACATAACGGAATCTATACGCGCGGGGAGATCTCGGTTTCCTTCCCGCTGCATAATTTCGGCCCTTCGATTCCGAACCTGATGGCTTGCGTGGCCGGCAATTTATACGAGCTGCGCGAGCTCTCGGGCTTGCGGCTGCTCGACTTGGACCTGCCGGACGAGTTCGCGTCCGCCTATCCGGGGCCGCGCTTCGGCATCGAGGGAACGAGGCGGTTGACCGGCGTGCGGGGACGTCCGGTGATCGGCACGATTATCAAGCCAAGCGTCGGTCTCGATCCCGCCGAACTGGAGGAGCTTGTCTATACGCTGGCGACCTCGGGTCTGGACTTCATCAAGGACGACGAGCTCAACGCCGACCCGCCCTACTGTCCCTTGCCTGCCAAAGTCGCGGCGGTCTCCCGCGCCATTGAACGGGCCGCGGACGCGACCGGGCGCAAGATCATGTACGCTTACAACATCACGGGCGACATCGACGCGCTGAAGCGAAACCATGATACGGTCGTCAAGGCCGGAGGCAACTGCGTGATGGTCAGCATGAACAGCGTCGGACTCGCGGGTCTGGCCTATCTGAATACGTTCAGCGAGGTGCCGATTCACGGCCACCGGAATCAATGGGGCATGCTGACGCGGCACGGACAATTGGGCATGGATTTCAAAGCGTACCAGAAACTGTGCCGGCTCGCCGGCGCGGACCATCTGCACGTGAACGGATTGGGCAGCAAGTTCTATGAAAGCGACGACTCCGTCGTCGCTTCCGTGCAGGCGTGCATGCAGCCCCTGCTCGGCGGCTACGCGACGATGCCGGTGCTGTCCTCCGGCCAGTGGGCGGGGACGGCGGAGATCACGTACGCGAGAACGAATACCATGGACGTCATGCATCTGGCAGGCGGCGGCATTCTCGCTCATCCGGACGGGCCGGCCGCCGGAGTCGAAAGCTTGAAGCAGGGCTGGGAGGCGGCGATTCGCGGCATTCCTTCGGAGACCTACGCCGAAAATCATGCGGAGCTGCGCCGAGCTATCGAAAAATTCGAACGCAAGGAACTCAAGCGATGACCGGTACGGATAAGACGGTCAAGCGGCTGCTCTGTTACTACGGAGACGATTTTACCGGCTCGACGGACGTTCTGGAGGCGCTGACAACCGGAGGCGCCCGAACGGTGCTGTTTCTGGAGCCTCCGTCGGAGGAGCAATTGGCGCGCTTCCCGGACGCGCAATGCTTCGGCGTGGCCGGCGTCGGCCGCTCGATGGCGCCCGAACGGATGGACCGCGAGCTGCGGCCGCTGCTCGAACGTCTAAAGAGCTACGGCACGGCCGTCGTCCATTATAAAATATGCTCCACCTTCGACTCCTCCCCTCGCGCCGGCAGCATCGGCGCCGTGTTGGAGCTGGGCCGGGAGCTCTATTCCGGCCGGAAGTACGTGCCGATCGTAGCCGGCGCGCCGAGGCTGAAGCGATACACCGTATTCGGCCATCATTTCGCGGCCGGCGGGGACGGAACGACGTACCGGCTCGATCGTCATCCGACGATGTCCCGCCATCCGATTACGCCGATGGAGGAAGCCGATCTCCGCCTTCATCTGGGTCAGCAGACCGATCTCCCCGTTGCGCTCATGGATTTGGCCGATCTCGCGGAACCGGCGGAGGCGGCGGACATCCTTCGGCAACGGCTGACGGAATCGGAGGCGGCTGCCGTGCTGTTCGACGTGCTGGACGACGAACGGCTGGAGACGGCCGGCAGGCTGATCTGGGAGGAAGCGGTCCGGGCGGAGGAAAGCCTGTTCGCCATCGGCTCCTCCGGCCTGTCGGACGGACTGGCCGCCCATTGGGCGAAGCGAGGCTTGCTCCCCTCCGTCGGCGAGATCCCGCAGGCTCCGGGAGAGACCGATCGGCTGCTGGTACTGTCCGGAAGCTGCTCCCCCGTCACGCAAGCGCAGATCGAGTGGGCGTTGGCCCGCGGATACGCCGGCATTCAAACGCCGACGCCGGAGTGGCTGGAACCGGAACGGGCCGAAGCGGCGAGCGCGGAGATTTTCCGCCAGGCGCTCCATCATCTGGAGCAAGGCCGAAGCGTGATTGTCTATTCCGCAAGCGGGCCGGACGATCCGGCGATCGCGGAGCTGCGCGCAAGGATGGGCGCGCTGGGACTGGAGACGGCGGACTCCGGCCGCATGATCGGAACCCGTCTCGGAAGGCTGGCCCGAGAGCTTGTGCAGGCGGCTGGCTTGCGCCGGATTCTGATTGCCGGAGGGGATACGTCCGGCTACGTGACGCGCGAGCTGGGCATCGAAGCGATGTCGTGCCTGAGCGCGATCGTTCCGGGCGGACCGCTATGCCGCTGCTACGCGACGGACGCCCGAATGAACGGCCTCGAGCTATCGCTTAAGGGCGGCCAAGTGGGCGGCCCGGACTATTTCGAGCGCGTAAGACGAGGCGGCCAAGCCTCGTGAACCGATAACCGAACGATGATGATGCATCCGTCCTCTCCGAGAGCGCGGATAGCTGTACAAGGAGGCTGCAAATCATGAAACGCAAATGGTCGAAAATCGTTTACGGCGGGGATTACAATCCCGAGCAATGGCCGCGCGAAATCCGGGACGAGGATATGCGCCTGTTCAAGCTGGCCGGCATCGATATCGCGACCTTAAACGTATTTTCCTGGGCGCTGAATCAACCGGACGAACAGACCTATCGGTTCGATTGGCTGGACGAGGTCATGGACGAGCTTCACCGGAACGGCGTCGCGGTATGCCTGGGCACGAGCACGGCGGCGCACCCGGCCTGGATGGCCCGCAAATATCCGGACGTGCTGACCGTGGATGCCGAAGGCCGCAAAAAAAAGTTCGGGCGCCGGCACAATTCGTGTCCGAACAGTCCGACCTTCCGCAAATATTCGGCGCTTATGGCCGGCAAGCTGGCCGAGCGCTACAAGGATCACCCCGCGCTGCTGCTCTGGCACGTAAATAACGAGTACGGCTGGCGCTGCTACTGCGACAACTGCGAGAAAGCGTTCCGGAGGTGGCTTCAGGAACGGTACGGAACGCTGGATGCCTTGAACGGCGCCTGGTATACGCGCTTCTGGGGCCACACGTTCCACAGCTGGGAAGAGATCGTCCTCCCCAGCCTGCTGTCCGAGCATATCGATCCGGCCAATCCGGACAAGACGGCGTTCCAAGGCATCTCTCTCGATTACGCCCGGTTCGCCTCGGATAGCCTGCTGGAATGCTATAAGCTGGAGCGGGACGCGATCAAGGCCGTCATTCCCGACGCGGTCGTGACGACGAACTTTCAAGGCAACGGCGCCTACAAGCCGCTCGATTACTTCAAGTGGGCGAAGGAGATCGACGTCATCGCGCTGGACAGCTATCCGACGAACGACATGCCGATGAGCCAGATCGCCATGCGGCACGATCTAATGCGCGGCCTGAAGAACGGGGATCCGTTCCTGCTCATGGAGCAAAGCCCCAGCGTGCTTAATTGGAAGGACGTCAACCCTCTCAAGCGTCCCGGGGTCATGAGGCTGTGGAGCTATCAGTCGATCGCTCGCGGGGCGGAGAGCATTATGTTCTTCCAGATGCGCAGAAACGCAGGGGCGTTCGAGAAGTTCCACGGAGCGATTATCGACCATGTCGGCCACGAGCATACCCGCGTATTTCGCGAGGTAGCGGAGCTGGGCGGCGAGTTGAAGCAACTGGGCGATACGCTCCTCGACGCCAAAACGGCGTCGCGGGCGGCCATCGTCTTCGATTGGGACAACTGGTGGGCGCTTGAATATTCCAGCGGACCGACCGTCGCGCTGAAATATCTCGATCAAATTCAAAGGTATTACGATGCCTTCTACGACCGGAACATCCCGGTCGACCTGGTCGGCGTCGATTCCGATCTGAGCGCCTACGACCTGGTGCTTGCGCCCGTGCTTTACATGGTCAAGCCGGGCTATGCCGCCAAGCTGGAAAATTACGTGCGCGGCGGCGGGACGTTCGTCACCACGTTCTTCAGCGGCATCGTGGGCGAGAGCGATCTGGTAACGCTCGGCGGATATCCGGGCGAGCTGCGCAAGCTTCTCGGTATCTGGGCGGAAGAGCTCGATGCGCTGTTCCCCGATCAGAACAATTCGATCGTCATGAAAGAATCGCTGGGCTCGGTTAGCGGCTCCTATTCCTGCGGCCTGCTGTGCGACCTGATCCATTCGGAAGGCGCCGAGGCGCTGGCGGAATTCGGAGACGACTTCTATCGCGGCAGCCCCGCGCTCACCCGCAACCGCTTCGGCCAAGGAGAGGCGTGGTATATTGCCTCCAGCCCGGAGCAGCGGTTTCTATCCGACTTCGTCGCGGAGCTGTGCCGGCGGAAGGGCATCGAGCCGCTGCTGGATACGCCGCGCGGCGTCGAGGTTACGCAGCGCGTCAATGCCAACGGCCGCTTTACGTTCCTGCTGAACCACCGCGACGACGAAGCGGCGGTGGACATCGGCGCCGAAGCGCGCAAGGATTTGCTATCCGGGTCGGTCCTGTCGGGAACGATCGCGCTTCCCCCTAAAGGCGTTCTGATTCTGCAGAGCGCTCCGCAGGAAGGAGCAGACCATTGACCAACGAGAACGAGAACAAGCTCAAGCTCTGGTATCGACGGCCTGCCGCGGAATGGGTCGAGGCGCTGCCGATCGGCAACGGGCGTTTGGGCGGCATGGCCTTCGGAGGAATCAAGCACGAGCGGATCCAGCTCAACGAAGATACCCTGTGGTCCGGGCGGCCGACCGATCCGAACAATTACGGGGCCGCGGCGCATCTGGAAGAGGTGCGGCGGCTGAATTTCGCCGGGCGATACGCGGAGGCGCAGGCTCTGATCGAGGAGCATATGCTCGGCCCATGGGTCGAATCGTATCAATCGATGGGCGATCTGCGGCTGGAATTCGACGGGGACGAGCAGGTGGAGGATTATCGGCGCGAGCTGGATTTGCGCGATGCCGTGTTCCGTACCCGCTTCGTCCGCCAAGGCGTTGTCCATACGAGAGAGGTATTCGTCTCCGAGCCGGATCAGGTCATGGTCGTCCGGCTGGCGGTCGACCGCCCGGGCAAGCTGCATGTTCAAGCTTCGCTCGACAGTCCGCTTAACTATTCCGTTCGGCGGGCGGACGGCCGCCGCATTGCGTTGACCGGTCAAAGTCCGGTCCATGTCGAGCCCTATCACGTCGACACCGAACAGTCGGTATTTTACGAAGACGAGCAGGGCCTGACTTTCGCCGTGCATCTTCAGGCGGCATCGACGGACGGGAGGGCGGAGACTCACGGCAATCGAATCGTCGTTCGGAATGCGACGGAGGTCGTGTTCCTGCTGGCCGCGGCGACCAGCTACAACGGCTTCGACCGCGATCCGCGGAAGGATGGCCAAGATCCGGACCGGCTCTGCGCCTCCCGGTTGAACGAGGCTTCGGAACGAGCCTGGGAACAGCTGCTCTCCCGCCATACGGCCGATTATCGCCGCTTGTTCGAGCGGGTCGATTGGCGGCTCGACGCTCCGGGTCTGGACGGGCTGCCGACCGACGAGCGGATCGATGCGCTGCGGGCCGGGAGGAGCGATCCGCAGATGGCGGTGCTCTTCTACCAATACGGCCGCTACCTGCTGATCTCCAGCTCCCGTCCGGGCACGCAGGCGGCTACGCTGCAAGGCATCTGGAACGATATGACCCGTCCGCCGTGGGCCTGCTGCTATACGATCAATATCAATACGCAGATGAATTATTGGGCGGCGGAAGCCAACCATTTGGCCGAATGCCACGAGCCGTTGTTCGACCTGCTGGACGATCTGAGCCTAACGGGAGCGCGGACGGCGAAAATCCATTACAATAGCGGCGGATGGGTCGCCCATCACTCCACCGACCTGTGGCGGACAGCCACTCCGTCCGGCGGTCCGTCCAAGGGACCGGCCAGCTGGGCGTTCTGGCCGATGGGCGGCGTCTGGCTCTGCCAGCATCTGTGGGAGCATTACGAATTCGGAAGGGATCTCGACTTCCTGAAACAGCGGGCTTATCCGATCATGAAAGGCGCCGCGGAATTTTGTCTGGACTGGCTCGTGGAGGATGGGGAAGGACATCTGGTGACGAATCCGTCCACTTCTCCCGAAAATACGTTCGTCGGCCCGGACGGACGGAAGGCGGCCGTCAGCATCAGCTCGACGATGGATACGTCCTTGATCCGGGAGCTGTTTACCCGCTGTATCGAGGCCGCCTTGATTCTGGACGTCGACGACGAATTCAGACGGGCGCTGGAGCAAGCCCGCAGCCGGCTGCTTCCGCTGCAAATCGGCCAATTCGGCCAGCTTCAAGAGTGGTTTCGGGATTTCGAAGAGAGCGAGCCGGGTCACCGGCATACGGCTCATCTCTACGCGCTGCATCCGGGGAACGAAATTATTCCCTCCCGCCACCCCGAGCTTGCCGATGCGGTCAAGACCACGCTTAAGCGGAGACGGGAGCACGAGAAGCTCGATACGATCGGCTGGTGCTTCGCCTGGATGATCAGCATGTACGCCCGACTGGAGGACGGAAACACGGCTCACGATTACCTGGAGAAGCTGCTCCGCAATCCGTTTCCGAATCTGTTCAACGCGCACCGGCATCCGAAGCTCGTCTTCTACCCGCTCACCATCGAAGCGAACTTCGGAGCGACCGCGGGGATGGCCGAACTGCTGCTGCAAAGCCACGGCGAAGAAATCCATCTGCTGCCGGCGCTTCCTTCGGCTTGGCCCGACGGCAGCATTCGCGGCTTGCGGGCGCGCGGGGGCTTCGAGGTGGCGATGGAGTGGCGCAACGGCAGACTGACTAGGGCCGAGATTCTCTCCCGCAACGGCCGGACCTGCAAAGTGCGCGCGGGAGTTCCGTTCTCCGTCGTCTCGGCCGACTCCGGCGAAAGACTGCTAAGCAATGACCGCTGCGAAGCGCAGTTTGCCACCCTGCAGGGCGGAGGATATTATATAGAAGCAACGCTATGAATTCCCGCCGGATTCGCTTCGACGAGAGGAGAGCGACGATGAATTGGAGAACGGAAATCTACCGAAAGGCGATTCGGATCGCCGAGCAATACCGTACGGAGAAAGGCGTGCGAGGGGTCGCCATCGGCGGAAGCGTCGCAAGGCGAACCGTCTGGAAGCACTCCGATCTCGAGCTTTGCCTGTTCGTTGAAGAATATCTTCCGAAGTTCGACTATTTCAACGTCATTGACGGCTTGGGCGTAGAGATCATTCAGATCAACGTTGCCAACGTTCGAGCCTTCCTTGATCATTATGCCGAGGACGGGAGTATCCAAGGGGCGCTGAACTTTCCTATCCAGGCGTACCAATGCCGCATCGTTCACGATCCCGAGGGGCTGCTGGCCGCCTTCAAGCAAATTTACGATCGTGCGTTGTTCGACGACCGCGTTAAGTCCGTCAAGAAACAGGAAGCGAAGCAACGCGCGGACGAGCGATACGGGATCGCCTTGCGGCTTCTTGAAGAAGGAAAATCCGGAAGCGCCCTAGCCGCCTTGCGTCTTGCCGTTAACGAGCTCATGCTGGCCTATTATTGGCACCACGATATTTTGCCCAGAAGCCAGAACCGGACCGTCTATTTGCTGAAGCGCCACTCCCGCAAGCTCGGAAGCGACGAGCTATTCCGTCTTTTTACGGAAGCGTACGGATTGACCGGCAGTAAGGCGAAGATGAAGGAAGAGCTGCTGGCCGCCAAAAACGATCTGTTCTCGATCGCCAGCGCCGCTTGGGGACGCAATGCCCCGGAATTTCTGGAGAAGGCCTGCGACGGACAGCTGGAGTGGGGGTACGAAAGCAGCATTCTGTACGTTCATAAATGGTGCGTTCACACGATCCACTTCGCTGAACTGACGCAAGCGATTTACGATCGTCCGGAGTTCGCGCGGCAGTATCCCGAACTATCCGGGTTTCTGGGGTTTGATCGGGTGGATGCCAAGCAAATATCGGTCTGGACGGAGGATTATGCGAAAATCGGAAGCAAGATAAGCCTGGCGGATGACGGAAACGATATTCCATAGGCGGTTATTCAACGAGAAGTAAGATGCACCCCTTAAACATTGCTATATGCATGTTGAAAACGGGAACGTCCTCTGAACTTGCATTCAGAGGACGTTCTGCAGCGTCGAGGAGGTCTGTCCGCAGACCGTACGATGTCGGCTACGGCCGAATAGCCGCGTTCAACTCTATTTCCACTGGGGCATTGTAAGGCAGCTCGGCTACGCCGATAGCGGAACGGGCATGTGCCCCTCTCGCTCCGAAAATATCCAGCAGCAAGGACGACGCCCCCTCCACCACTTCCGGCTGATTGCCGAAACCCGGAGCCGACGCGACGAAGCCGGTCATTTTGACGAATCGCTCGATGCGATTCAAGTCGCCCAGCACATGCTCCAGCTCGGACAGACAGTTGAGCAGCGACAGGCGGGCCGACGCCTTGCCTTCTTCGATCGTGACCTCCCGGCCGAGCTTCCCCGTATGGACGAGCTTCTGCTTGACCGTGCCGGTCTGTCCGGCGGAATAGATCAACCCGCTATAGATCACGGCCGGCTCGTAGGACGCCACCGGCTTCGGCAGCTCCGGGATGGCAAGACCCAGTTCTTCCAATCGTTTATAAATATCCACGACTTGTCCTCCTTCTCCCTTCCATGCGCTAGTACGACGATTTATTCGCCCACCGACAATCCGCCGTCCACATAAAGCACTTGTCCGGTAATGTAAGCGGCCTTATCCGAACCGAGAAAAAGCACCGCGTTCGCGATGTCGTTCGGGGTGCCTACCGTACGCATCGGCACCCCTTTGGCGTCCGCGGGATGCGGCTGCTTCTCGATCCAAGGCCGCGTGGCCGGCGTATCGATCAGGCCCGGAGCGACCGCGTTAAAGCGGATACCGGATGCGGCATATTCCAGCGCCAACGTCCGGGTCAGCGTGTCGATGCTGCCCTTGGACCAGGCGTAGGCCGCAAAGCCGGGAGCGCCAAGCGCCATCGTGGACGATACGCTGACGACGGCGCCCCGCCCGCGGCTCATCATCCCCGGCAGAAAACCTTGCACGCAGCGGACGCAGCTCATCACGTTGGTCTGGTACGAGGCATGAAAATCGGCCTCCGTGTGACTTAAAATGCCGCCGCTCCGATAATTGACCCCGACATTGTTAACCAGAACATCCGCATATCCAATCAGGCCGACGGCTTTGTCGATAAATTCGCGCATCTGCGTCGGATTGGATAGATCCGCCTGAATGAATTCTACCTCCCCGCCGCAGGATGACGAGGCGATCGCCTTCGCCGTCTCCGCCCCCGCGGCGCCGTTCCGGTCGGCGAACACGACGGTCGCCCCGGCTTCGGCGAAAGCTTCGACGATGCCTCGGCCGATCCCCATGGCGCCGCCGGTCACCACTACGCGTTTGCCCGCAAAATCGCTCAACTCATGCCCTCCTCGTCAAGGTCGCATGCCCCTTCCCTGCATACGTCATTTCACTTCACGGCCAGATAACGCAGCTTCTGCTCGTCCACCTCGACGCCGAGGCCGGGACCCTCCGGCACGAGGTAGCTGCCGCTGTCGATGCGGATTTTCTCGGTCAGCACGTCGTCGCCATGAGCCTGGTATGTGCTGTCCATTGCGTAGCTGAAGGCCGGCATCGTGCTCGTGGCATGCAGGATGGCCGCCAGCTTGACGCCCATATCCCAGCCGCAATGATGCGCGAGAGGCAGATCGGCCTCCTGGGCGATGCTCTCCAGCCGGATCAGCTCCGTAATGCCGCCGAGCGGCTCGAAATCGACGATAGCGATGTCGATGGCGGCGCGTCGGATCGCTTCGAGCAGGTTGCCGGGAATATAGCAGTCCTCGTTGATGCCGATCGGCGTGCGAGTGCGATCGCGAAGCGACTTCAGATCGTCGAACTTGTTCACTTTAATCGGCTGCTCGATATATTGCAGATCGCAGTCCTCGACTCCGCGCAAATAACGCATCGCCATCGGCGTATCGTAGCCTTGGTTCATGTCGACGCGGATCTCGAAGTCGTCCCCGGCCGCCTCGCGCATGGCGATCGTTCGTTTGACGTCCCAGACGACGTCCTTGCCGCCCTTCGTCTTGAGCGTGCGGAAGCCCTCCGCTTTTACCTGCGCGATTTTTTCCTTCGTCTCCCCGATGTCCAGCATGCCCAATGCGTACGCAATGTCGATCCGCTCTCTGACCTTGCCGCCGAGCAGCTCGTACACCGGCTTGTTGACCGCTTTGCCCATGATGTCCCAGCACGCCATCTCAATGCCTGTCAGGAAGCTTTTCGTGTTGATTTGCGGATTGTACACCGGGCTGAACGATCGCATGATCTTCTTGAGATCGAACGGGTTCTGGCCGATAACGAGCGGAGCAATATAATCGTCCAGCAGCGCCTTCGTCAGCTTGACGGAAATAATGGGGTTCATTTCTCCCCAGCCCGCGATGCCCTCGTCGGTCGTCACTTTAAAAATCAAGCTGGTTGCCTTTGTCGTCCCTACTTTGTCCTGACTGCCTCGGTAAGGTGCGATCCCTCCCTCGGAGAGGGGGATGACGGGGATTTCCACGGGCGTCATTTCGATTCCGATGATTTTCATGAGAGCAGCCTCCAAGTTTCCTTATTCGTAAGCAAGCGGTTTATCCTTTGACGGCGCCCTGACCCAAACCTTGCACGAAATATTTTTGCAGCCACAGGAAGAACAGAATCGGCGGCAGAGAGACGAGCGTGGCCGCGGCCATCGTGCCTCCCCAGTCCACGTCGAACATCGTCGAGAATTCGGTCAGCCCGATCGGAACCGTACGCGCCGCATCCGACGAGGTCAGAATGGACGCGAGAACGAATTCGTTGTACGACATGATGAAAGCGTAAATGCCCGTTGCCGCGATGCCAGGCGCGGCCAGAGGCAGGATGACGACGAACAGCGCCTTCAGATGGGAACAGCCGTCCATCTGGGCCGCTTCCTCCAGCTCCCGGGGAATCGACGCGAAATAGCTTCGGCACATCCACGTCACCACCGGCAAGGTGAGAATGAGATGGGCAAGAGCCAGGCCCGCGATCGAATCAAGCAGTCCGAGCCGCAGCAGGACGAAATAAATCGGGATCATCAGCACCGTCAGCGGCAGCATCTGGCTGAATAGCATGAACAGCGACAACGGCTGGCTTCCCTTGAATCTGTAGCGCGCGAAGCCGTAGCCTGCCGCGCCTCCGAGCAGAAGCGACAATAGAGTGGCGCCGAGACCGACGAGCACGCTGTTGGCGAAATACCGGGGAATCGAGGAATGCTGCAGCACGTTATCGTAATGCTCCAGGGAAATCTTGCTCGGAATCCAACGCGGCGGAATCGAGAACACCTCCGACGACGGCTTGACGGACGTGCTGAGCACCCAGGCGAGCGGGAACAGGACGAAGAGAGCGAGCAGAACGAGCAAACCGTAGGTTGCGGCCTTGCGCGGCCATTTGGCTTTGCTTCTTTCCATCCCTCACACCTCCTTGGCGGATCTGCGAATGTACCAGCTCGCGAAGACGAGACTGATCAGCAGTTGCAGGACCGAAATAGCGGAAGCGCCGTGAATGTCGAAATCGCGGAACCTATCATAAATAGACAAGGCTAGCACTTCCGTGCTTCCCGCCGGTCCTCCCTGGGTCATGATCCAGATCAGCGTAAAGCCGTTTAGAGACCAGATGATCAGGATGAGAAGCGCGATGAAAATGACGTCCTTGAGCAGCGGAAGCGTGATGAGCCGCAACCGCTGCGTACCGCTTGCCCCTTCCAGATCGGCCACCTCGTACAAGTCCTTCGGAATCGCCTGCAGCCCGGCGCTCATCATCAGCATGGCGTAAGGGAACGTTTCCCAGACTTGCACCAGCATAACCGAAGGCAGCGCGAGCGATGTGCTGGACAGCCAGGACACCGGCTCGCGGATCAGATGCAAGCTCACGAGCATATGGTTGAGCATGCCGAAATCGTAGCTGTACAGCCATTTCCACACGACCGCCTTGACGACGCCCGGCGTGATCCAGGACAGCATAAGCACGGTCCTCCACAGGCTGCGCCCCCGGACGAAATCCTGATTCAGCAGCAGCGCCGCCCCCGTACCGATCGCGAAAGCCAGCGCCACCGTCCCGACCGTCCATATGGCTGTATTCCCGAGCATTGTTCCGAACAGGGGGGAGCGGAAAACGGACGAATAATTGTCCAGTCCCACGAACGCGGAGCCTTCATTCACGAAGCTGTAGTAAAGCACGGACAAGATCGGATATAGGATCAGCAGCGCAGTGACGAGCAAACCCGGCGCCACGAAAGCGATTCCCCGCCTCTCGGACGCCGTAAACCATTTGCCAAGCATGGAAATCGACTCCTCCCCGCGTTAATAAATGAATCGGTCAGGAGATCGCTCTCCCGACCTAACGTCACGATTTCAACGCGGCATCCACTTCGGCCGTCATTTTGTCCGCGGCCTCCTGAACGTCCATGTTGTTCAAAATAACGAGTTGGATATAACGGTACATCGTTTTTTCGATGTTCGACCAGTTCTCGTGGATCGGCTTCGACTTGCCTTTTTCCAGTTGATCGGAGAACGGCTTGAGCAGCGGGTCGGCGAATTTCGGCTGCTCGAGAGCGCTCTTGCGTCCAGGGAACGTCGCCGTCAGTTCCGCCATGTGCTCCGGTTGGGCAATGAACTGTACCAGCTTGCGAGCCCCGTCCTTATGCTTGGCCGGTTCAGGCACGATGAGCGAAAATCCGTCCACCGTCGTCGTGCCCATTCCTCCCGGTCCCGGCAGCACGGCCGTACCCAGCTCGATGGACGGCTTGTCCTTCCCGATCGGCTCGATATCGAACTGGCCGCCGATGTACATCGCGATTTTCTCGTTTATGAACAGATCGCGCATGGACGTGTTGTCCAGCTCCACCGTGCTCTTGGGCGCCTCGCCGTTCTTGATCGTGTCGGTCAGCTTCCGCAGCGCTTCGACCGCCTCCGGCGTATTCAGCAGCGATTTCGTCTTGTTTTCGTTGAACACGTCCCCGCCCTCGGTGAACAGCATCTGGATGTAGCGGGTTACCGCGTTCGCCTGGTTGCCGAGCGGCCACGCCGTGGCATATTGATCGGTTGTGCCGTCCTGATTCGTATCCTTGGTCAGCTTCCGGGCCGCGGAGATGAATTCGTCCCATGTCTCCGGGAATTTGTCCGGGTCGAGGCCGGCGTCCTTGAACATCTTCTTGTTATACAGGACGCCGGATCCGTCATGCCGGAAAGGAACGCCGTATACGCCGCCGTCGTAGGTGTTGATCTCCAGCGCCGATTTGATGAAATCGTCCTTGGGCATCTTGTCGTCGAAATAATCGTCGAGCTTGAGCAGCAAGCCTTTGGCGGCATAGCCCTGGATGCGCGATTCCAGCTCGGTGATGACATCGGGCACGTCTTTCGTCATGAGAGCGACGCGGATTTTGTTCTCCATCGTATCCCACGTCGTTACGACGATGTCTACCTTCACATCGGGATTTTCCGTCTCGAACTGCGAGACGAGCTTCCGTGCCGTCGCTTCATCCCAGTTCGGCGCCCACCAGGTGACGGTTTCTTTTTTGCCGCTTCCGCCCGCGCTCCCCCCGTTCGATTCCGCCGTACCTTCCGAGTTCCCTCCGCCGCAAGCGGCCAGCCCCAACATAGCAACGATGACAAGCATAAGTCCCCATTTCCGCATTCCGTTTTCCTCCCTAAGAAAATTGTTTATCCATGACCCCCGTCTGGCTTGCATTTGTCTAGAAGGAAGGGGGACAGAACCGTATGCGAATGTTACAAAGCGCTCATGTAGGCAATTAAGCGCTTCAGATTGTCGACGGACAGCTCCAGCATGCGCCGGCCCTGCGCGAGATCGGTCTTGGCCGGATTGCCGGTAGCCCCCGTCGGAGAGAAATCCTTGACCGTCTGGGAAATCATCGTGCCTTCATAGAATTGCCCCCATTCCCCGGCTCCGAGAGAAGAAGCCTCGTACTGATCCGGCTGGATATAGTCGGGTTGGATCGCCATGAGCATGGACGTCTCCGTCTCGTCCGCATGCAGCGGAGGCCGGCGGCCATACATGCGGACGATCTCCGATTCGATGCTCTCGAACCATGTCCAGACGACTACCCGAATGTCGGTATCTATCATGACATATCGGGCCATCTCCTTCAGCGGCTCCCGGTTGCCTCCGTGTCCGTTGACGACAATGACTTTCTTCACGCCATGATAAGCGAGGCTTTTCACGATTTCCCCGACATACCGCTTCAGCGTCTCGGGGCTTACCCACAGCGAACCGGCGAAATGGCGGTGGTATTCGGCCACGCCGACCGGAACCGAAGGAAGCAGCATCGCATGTTCCACCCCGTCGACCGACTGGGCCAAGCCTTCCGCGATGTACAAATCCGTTCCGAGCGGGGCGTGCAGTCCGTGCTGCTCGATGCTGCCGACCGGTAAAATGGCGACCGTCTCCTCCGTCAGCCGTTCCCGGAAATCCTGCCATGTCCCTCTTCTCATCGCCTATGCCCCCTTTACTTAATCTCGCCAAGCCGGCGAAGCTGATCGCCGAACGCCACGACGTTCTCTTTGGGCGCCTTGCCGTACCACAGGTGCAGCATGTAGCCGTCCGCGCCGCCTTTATGGGCCATCGTGACGGCTTCGCGCACGTCGTTCGGCGTCGCCGGCGGATCGCCGACGAGCCCGGCGATGATTTTGTGTTCGGGGCCTACCTCAAGCTTCGCCTTCTTCACTTCGTAGTAGACGTTTTCCACTCCGACGCCCTCCTCCTCGAAGCCGCGGAACGAATCCGGTCCGGTGAACGCTTTGAGCCGGAAATACTGGTCAAGCAGCTCTTCTTCCTTGATTGCCGGGATCGCCTGTTGGATCCGCTTCAGGGGCTTGATTTCGAACGAGCCGATCCGCTTGTGGTAAAGCATCAGCTTCGTCAGGTCGGTAATCGCCGGCTGGGTATGGTACAGTTGGCCAAGCGTCCAGGAGAAGCTTGGGGACACCAGGTCGCTGGACACGAGAATGCCGGGGTCGATGCCTTTGACCATGCGGTTAATCCCGCTGACGAATTCGTCGACCGAGCTGCCGCGGAATTGCAGCCACTTCACGAGGTCGGGATGCTTGATCACGAAACGCATGACGTCGAACAGGCCGCGATAGGAATCGGCGAAGTTCTTGAAATTGTCGTACGTCAGCGTAGTCGCTTCTTTGTACAAGGCGCCGATTTCCGCTCTGATCTTATCGATGTCCAGACCCGCGTTTCTAGCCTTGGCCATGCAGTGATCGCAGAAGCAGTTGCCGATGGCCAGCTGGCGGAGCGGATACAGCTCGGGAAGCACCCAGTCCGGGACGACCTGCGGATCGTAGAAGTCGATGCTGACGACGTCCAGCTCCACTTCCTTGATTCCCTTGTAGTTGCGGAGAATGTCCTCCGTCCTGCCGAAGAAATAATGCCGTACGTCCGGATTGTTCGGACACATCCAGTGCTTGCTCCGCTTGCCTTCGATATCGACGACCGCCGTATCCGGATAAGCCTCGACGATCGGATCGCTGACTCCCGGCGTGATATCGAAATCCAGGCTCAGGCCGTACCGGTTTGCGAGCGTATTCAATTCGTCGAACTCCGAGTTGATCAAATTAAACTTGGTTCCGAACACGTCGCCTACGTTCTTCTCGTAATTGATCTGCACCCACGGGTCGATTTTGGTCTGGCGGTAATACTCCTCGTGAACATCGAACGCATGAGCGATGCCGCCATACATGATGTGGGTGATCCCCGCCTCCTTATACCTCTGGAAAGCGGTTTCCAAACCCTCCGCATAATCCTCCTCGAAAACGCCCCAAACGCCCACGTACTTCGTTGCCACCGCGAAAGCCTCCTTAGTTTAAGCAGGTTGTCAAAGAAATTATAAGGAAATTATTAAAGAAACAGTTTCCTTATTTGTCCCCAATTATACTCTGCTGATCAGTAAATGCAACGTTTTTTTTCTCTTTTTTTGAAGAGAATTCTGGGTAAGTCCATCTATAATTGTCTATTTTCGTTGGTTTAATTGATATTTATCCTATTTTCTTTTATGATATAGCAATAAACAGATAATGTATCTTTTAAGGAAATTTCTAAGAATCTATTTCCTCGTCGTTTCGTCCGGTTTCGATTGCAAGGATTGAAATGGATATAACTGTTTCATCCCTTTATAATGGGAGATGATAGGCACGGAACGGCAGAGGACATAAGTTTGAATCCGTTAAAGGAGTGTTCAGGATGTCCGTTACCTTAAAAGACGTCGCGAAGGAATTAGGGGTGTCCGCTTCGACCATTTCCAAAGCGATCAACGATCGCCCCGGCGTCAGCGAGGATTTACGCAAGCGCATTTTGCAGGCGCTGGACGAAAAAAACTTGCGTCCCAAGCAACGGGTAGGCGGGCTGGTAAAAGAGGGTGGCGTCAGCATCACACTCCTGGTCCGCATTAACCAGTCGGTGAAGACGGACCCGTTCTACGCGCTCATAACGGAAGCCGTCTCTGCGGAACTGCAGAATCACCGCTGCAGTCCCCTTTACAACGTCATGCACGAGCGGCGCCTGGAGCCGGAAGCGTTTCAGGAAATGTTCGAATCCGGCCACATCAGCGGTGCGATCATGGTCGGAGCGGACTTCGACGTCGAACTGCTCGAACAGGTGGCGCGCCTAGACATTCCGGTCGTCACGGTGGACAATCAGTATGACGGCTTCGGCTCGGTCAATACCGATAATTACGCCGGCGCAATGGATGCGACCCGCCATCTGATCGGACTCGGCCACCGGGACATCATTTTTTTGTCGGGGCCGCTCGACCATAAGAGCATCCAGCAACGCTACAAGGGCTATCTGGACGGACTCGGCGAGGGTCGGGGAGAGGGTCCCCTCTTCATCGAATGCGAAGGCGTCAGCGTGGACGACGGGTACAACGCGATTCGCTCCTGCGACCAAAGCGGTTTCACCGCCGTTTTCGCTGCCAACGACAAGCTTGCCATCGGGGCGATAAAAGCTTTGAAGGAGAAAGGCAAGCGCATCCCGGAAGACGTAAGCGTCGTCGGTTTTGACGATATCGAATGGAGCTTGCATACGGAACCGCCGCTTACGACCGTGCGAACGGCCAAACATCAGTTGGGCGCGCTCGCAGCCCAGTTGCTTATGCATCAGATGAATGGGAACGAGGATTCCCACGCGGTTAATATTACGGTGGCAGCCAAGCTCATCACGAGAGGCTCCACGGCTCCGGTTAAAACACGCAAGAACTAATCCGGAGAAGAGGTCCGGATGGCATGGTCGAATTGATCGTTAAACGATGCAAAAAGCACCCGTCCCTTCAAAGAGGGGATGGGTGCTTCTATTCGGTGCTTCATTTTTTAACGTAGCTGCGAATTAACGTATTGAATGAATTTTCGAAAAAACGCTGGTCGTCGTTAAAAATTTCATATTACTTTGTTTGTACTGTTAGCATAACCGGCTTTCGTCGATCAATTATTTGCGTCGAAACAACCTTCAAAGGCTTTTGCCCATATATAAATTTCGTTCCATCGCTTGCTGCGGTAACGCGTTCTGTAAAGAATGTCTTCGGGAAGTACCTTCCATCCAGCTTATCCTCGTCGATACCGAGATGGACGTAAACTTCAGCATTAGCGTTATATGCCAACAGTTGGCACTCGATTTTACTGCCTTGTGGCGCTGCAACGAAGTCAAGCAGGATGTTTGGCGACTTTACGATGCTTGGCAATAGGTAGAAGAACACTAGCTTGTCTTTAATTGAGGAGAAGTTCTTTTTCGTTTGGGCTCGGAGAGACTTTAGCGTTATTATACCATTCTGAATATTTTTGTATCCCTCAGACCCAAAATACTTATACCTGTCTTTTCTCGCCACGAAGCTATTCGCTAACTTCTGGACACCGACCAAGTGACAAAACTCCTGCTTTTTGAATTCAAGGTTGATTTTTCGTCCATCCTCAAGATCAAAAACGAAGGTAAATGGCTCCAGGTGATCTTCGTAGAACTGCCGTAGAAGCTCTAACGATAATTGGTCGATGTTCGGTTTTTTAGACAGAGCTACAAACGCTGCTAAGGAAAGAATGGACACCCTGCTACTCCCCCGAAAATAAAACGCCTCTGAAGATTCACTTCAGAGGCGATCCAATGAACGGCTTTAGCGACAAAAGCGGTTTCCGTGTCTTAGCAGTAGCAAGCTACTACTCTCTGGATTAACCAGAGTTTAACGTCCCCACGGCGTGGAATCGAGGGTCGCTAGCCTCAATGATCCTTAAGGATCCTGCTTTATTCATATCCAATTATAGAGCAGAATATGCGTTTTAGCAACCAATTATTTCGAAAATAGTTGTTTTGAAAATATCACCTATAACCACTTAAATCGAAAAAATCACAGTGTTCTTGAATGCCGATGATCAGTCTAATATTTGCCTCGCCAGCCTCAGAGACAGCTCACGCACCTGCTCGACCTCCAGCCGGAAGGTGGCGTTCAGCTCGCTGGCGTCCTTGGAGCGGCCGATGCAATTGTGAAGCACGCCTTCAAGCATCAGATAATATTTGGCGTTAATCGGATACAGCTGCTTTTCTACCCAAGAAGCCGCCGTCAGAATCGGCATCAGGCGCTCGGCCTCCTCCGGGCGGTCCTGCCAATGTCTCACCAGCCACGCGTACAGCTCCGGATGGAAGTTCGCCATCACGCCGCTGTATCCGGATATTCCGAGCTTCAGCGATTCCAGCAAGGTGGTCGTGTTCGCATTGTAGATTTTCAGCCCGCTGTCCCGAACGGCTTCCACCCGGCTTCTCAGCATCTCCAGATCGCAGCACGTGTCCTTGAGGAACGCGAATCTCCCCGTCTCCGCGCACCACCGGAGCAGTTCCGGCGTGACCAATCGTTTGTAGGGATACGGACATTCGTAGAAGCCCAGCGGCAGTTCCTTCGGAAGCCGTTCCAACAGCCGCTCGAGCCGACCTTTCAGCGTCTCGTCGCTCTCCTCCGGTCCGGCCAGCCGGTTCGTGATCAGCACGAGCGCGTCGATGCCGGTCGCGGCCATCGCGTTCAGTTCCTCGACCTGCTCCTCGAAGCCGTCGGCAATGTGGCCGGAGGCGATGACCGGCACGCGGCCGGCCGCACGGCGCACCGTATACTCCGCGACCTTCACCCGCTCCTCCAGGCTCAGATAGAACATCTCGCTGGACTGGCAGACCGCGAACAAGCCGTCGACGCCTCTGTCCAAGTACCACTCGATCAGCCGCCCCAACGCGTCGTAATCGACTTCCCCTCCCGCCGTGTACGGGGTCAGCATCGTCGGCCATACGCCGCTGCGGATCGTAGTATCGTTCATCATAACGAAATCTCCCAGAAAGCGATTCGTTCGCGCTTCCAGGTATACGTAATGTAAAGCTTTCCGTCCCGCGCCACAATGGCCGGATAAGAATACTCGCCGGGCTCTTCTTCCAGAACGAAATCCTCGCTCCACGAAGCCCCGTTGTCCTCGGAGAAGCTCACGACAAGCGGCGTTCGGGGCGAGTCCGTGGCAAAGCCTCTGACCGGATTATATACCAACGCCAGATTTCCGTTCGCTAGCCGGGCCAAGTCGATTCCGCTATTGTTGTTGGGAAGCTCGGTGGCATACGCCATGGACCAAGTATGTCCGCCGTCCGCCGAGTCGCTGCGGAAGATCGCGCCCTCGGTACTGCGCAGCAGCATATGAACGTTGCCGTTTCCGGTCGTCCACAGGGTCGGTTGGATCAGCCCTTTGGCAAACCACTTTTCCGCGCCCACGTATCGGTCCAGGTCCATCGGAACGAAGCTGCTCTGCTGCCAGGTCAGACCGTCATCCTTGGAAATATCTACGAACGCATGCCAAATTTCCTTGCCCGGACGTTCCTCGTCCCGTCGCTCGACGGAAGAGGGCGCCAGCAAGCTCCCGTCCTCCAGCCGAATCGGCTTATTGCGTACCGGGCCGCGTCCGCCGACGTCGCCGGGCACCAGCTCGCGCGGCTCGGACCAGGTCCGGCCGCCGTCGCGCGAATGAATGACGCGCGTATGCCAATCCGCGATCTCATGGCCGACCTTGTAGTAGAGACTCGCCTCCGCATCGCGGACGTCAAGCACCGGGTTCCAATGGGCGATGCCTTCCTCGTCCGCGACTTTGACCGGAGCGGACCACTGTCCGTCCGCGCGCGAGGACAGCCAGATCGCGACGTCGCTTGCTTTCTCGTGCAACCCGCCGAACCAGGCCGCCAGCACCTTCCCATCCGGCAGCACCGCTACCGTAGAAGCGTGGCAGCTGGGAAAAGGACGATCCTCGCCGAATAGATATTGCTTCTCCGCTTTCCGAATAACCATGGGATCAACCTTTCTCCTGTAAAATGGCTATGCGAGCGGAAGACCCGACGCAATGAACGGTTATCAAGACGAAGCCGTCGGCTCGTCGCCTATGGCCTGTCCCCTTCCTCCTCCTTGCCGGCTTCTCTCGCTTGCCTGCGGTAATCATTGGGCGAAAGTCCTTCGAACTTCTTGAAGGTGCGTAAAAACGTCGTGCGGTCGAAAATGCCGACTTGCTTGGAGATCGCCGCGACAAGCAGATCGGTGTCGCGAAGCAATTCCTTCGCCTTGTCGATGCGCAATTCGCTGATGAAGCTCGTAATGTTGA
Organism: Bacillota bacterium; assembly: GCA_023418755.1. GTDB lineage: Bacteria > Bacillota > Bacilli > Paenibacillales > Paenibacillaceae > Cohnella. The sequence continues at coordinate 21,802 of JAEZZE010000174.1, forward strand.
CGTCGTAGGTCTCTTTGAACAGCCTGGATACATACTTTAGCGAGACGCCCATCTCCTCGGCGATTTTCTCCAAATGAAGATCGGACGTATAGTGTTCCTCGACATAAGCCTTGATGGTGGCCGCCAGCTCGCTCGGTTTCCTGGACGGGATTACGTTGGCCGTCCGATCAATGATCCGGTGCAAGAAATCGACCAGCACCCGCTTCCGCTCGGCGTGCAACGCCGGCAATCTTCCGGGATTCAGAAGAAGATGCCGATCGTCAGCGGTTAGCAGCCCTTCCGCATCGATTCCCTGCTCGGACAAGAATCGGCTGCCGGTGGCATAGACGTTGGAGTAGAGCGCGTTCAGGGTATAGTGGGCTCCGTCTTTGCGTCGCGCAAGCTCGTCGACGAGCTCGGCCGCGCCGTCTTTGTTGCCGATGCGCAGCAGCTGGAACAGCTTGTTCTCGTCGGCATACGTGTAGACAAGCTCGCGGGCGGGATCGTTGGCCGTATATTCGACAATTTTATAATCCGGTTCGTCCGTAATTTGATGCAGCGATGCCAGACCTTCCCGATAAGTTCGGGCGATCCCCTCCACGCCTGGACGAACCGTTCCGATTCCGATGTGCAGCCGGCAATATTTCCAATCGCTGCTGAAGATGTCCACAAGCTCCTGCATGCCTGCTTGGATGGGGACGACGGAGTCTCCAAGACCCACGTTAAACAGGATGACGTAGAGGGAATCCCCCGTCTCCAGCACGTAAGCTTTGCCGTATTGCTTCATTAAGCCGTAAAGCAGGTTTTTCATTTTGCTCTCGATCACGATGCGTTCCACGTCCTGAATCTCGATCAGGAACCGTTCCTTGAAGCGGAGGCTGACCGCGCAGCAGAGGAAGCCGTCCTGCTCGAACGACAGGCGGGATCGCATCACCCGCAGCAGGTTGTCATGCCGTTCCTTGGAGAGCGTATTTCCTTGCAGCAACTGGGACAGGGTTTGATCGAAATATTCCTGCGTCATCCGCTCCATCTGGCTGCGATATTCGGACTGATGATGCAGCAGCCGGTTGATCCCCGCGCCGATATGCTGCAGGTCCAACGAAGAACGCGCGCCCGCCTCCTTGCCCGATTGGCCCTCCGAACCGCTCTCGAGCGCTTCGCCGATGCGTCGAATCGGCGTATAGATGCGATAGGAAAATACGAAAGCGAAAACCAGGCTGATCACGCCTAAAATCAGACATAGGCTGACTACGAAATCAAGAATGCCCGACGCCTGCTGGTTAAAGGCCTCGACCGGGGTCAACGCGTAAAACGTCCACCCGATCGAGCTGCTTGCGGACCGTTCGGTCATATAGCGGGTTCCGTCTACCGCGACCTCCAACGCGGCGTTTCTTGAATCGCGCTTCGCCGCGGCGTCCTCGATCCTCTTCAGGACGGCCGTCAGCGCTTCTTCGTTGGCGAACTCCGGATCGGAGGCCATAATCAGACTTCCGTCTTTGTCCGCGACGATAATTCGGCTTGCGCCGTGCTCCAAAATCGGGGCGAACGTTCGCCATATTTTTCCTACCTGCACGGTCGCCGCCAGAATGGCCCGTTGATCGCCGATCTGGCTTGCGGTCAGAAACGTGATGACGGACTGGCTTCCGAACGAAGTGTTGACCCGGTGCGGCTCGAGCACGTCGACATAACGCACCGTATCGAGCAGACCCGTCCAAAACGTCTCATCGTAGCCTTGATAGCTGTAATACTTCGTAAAGTAAGGCTTGAAATCGTTGATGCCGCTGCCGTTAAAAACATACTGATCATCCGCGTAGGCGAACAATTCCTCGACGATGGTATTAACGTGAAACTTGGCTTTAGTGAGACTGGCTTGCAAATAGATCAGATTGGCGCGATCGGCCTCGCTCCATTGGCTGCGAGGCTTCAACAGCTTCAGCACGTTAGAGTCGCTGAAGAAGCTCGTCGAGGTTTCGTGGATACGCTGCCAAAAGCTCTCGACCGTATCCGTGGACGCCGTCAGGTTCAATCGCAGCTTTTCCTGATAGTCCCGCTTCAGCCCCGTAACGAAGTTGTTATAGGTCAGCGCCCCCAACGCAACAAGGGGAAGGAGAAAGGAGAGGAAGGAGAGCAAAATTTTAACGAAAAGCTTGTTGACGCGAAAGCTCTCCCGGAATGTCTTCATTTCGTCGCTCCCCTTCCTGCCCCGATCCAATCTTGAGAGTTACTGAACCCGTTTTAAAGCTTCGTTGTAAATGTTCTCCAATTGATCCGTTCCCGCCTTGGTCAGCTGCTCCGCCCATTGATCGAATTCGGACAGCGGCTTGATCCCGAGGATGAACTTGACCACGTCTTCCTCGAGCGGAGCGATCTTGGAGGTGAGGCCCTTGATCAGCTTGCTTTCCTCCGCGATGAAGGCGGGCGCCAGAGCCGGCGCATACCGCGCGCCCGGATCGTTGACCAACTCCTCGCCCCAACGGACCAGATTCGGATCGGACAATTGCTTGAACGGTCCTTCGTCGACATGAACGGACAACGCGAGCAGACCTGCGCCGATCTCGGACAGCATGACCCGGGCCGGATCGGTCGCGCCCTTGTATTTCTCCAGCGTAGCGTCGGTGATCCGGGGCTGTCCGTCGACGATCTCGAAGGTTTCTCCCTCGATCCCGTAATTGGTGACGTTCGTTCCTTCCTCGCCGTACATCCAGTCGAACATGGCGATCACCGCTTCCGGATCCTTCGTCTTGGAGCTGATGGCGTAATTGTCGACCAGCCAGCCTTTCGGATAGAGCCAGCCGCGGATTTCCCCCTTGGCGTTCGAGAGATAAGGAATACGATCGAACTTGGCCCCCGGCTCGGTCTGCTGCAAAGCCGCGGTATAGTTGACGGCGAAGGAATTGTTGTCATAGTAGAAGAAGGATCTGCCCGTGCTCATCTTCTCGTCCCAGTTCTGCTTCGTATTGACCGCGAAATCCGGATCAAGCAAGCCTTCGCCGTATAGCTTGTTCAGGTAAGTCAGCGCTTCCTTGAACTCCGGCTTGTTTTGTCCGTAGAAATAAGCGCCGGCTTGGTCGTCGTAGGTCATCCCGAATCCGCCGCCCATGCCGAAGGCGAAGGCGTCCAGGAAAGCGGGAATTCCGCGGGAGGAGAACGGATAGGAATCCGGATAAGCTTCCTTCATCTTCTTCAGCGCGTCGTACAGCTCGTCGAAAGTCGCAGGAACCGCCAGATCGAGCTTTTCCAGAATGTCCGTGCGAATCATCGGGGCTTTGCCGCCCTGGATTTTGAAGTGCTCCGCAATGGGCAAGGAATACAGCTTCCCGTCGATAAACAGCTTCTTGATTTCCGGATTCGTCTCCATGACCTTCTGGAAGTTAGGCATGCGGTCGAAATAATCGGAGATCGCCAGGAACATGCCGGTGGTGGCAAACTCCGCCGCATCGCTTGCCGAGACGCCGATAATGTCCGGGATGTTATTGGTCGCCAGCAGCGCTCTCTTTTTATCTTCATAGTTGCTGCCCGGTACCGGCTCCATGTTGATTTTCACGCCCGTCTTCGCGAGAATTTCGCGGATAACGGGCGTGTCCTGCTTAATGGCTTGCGCGGGATTCTCTCCCCGCATCCAGCGGACCTCCACCGTCGGCTTGCTTCCCGATCCGGAGCTTTCCGCGGGACTCGTATTTCCCGCTTGGCCGTCCGAGTCGCTTCCTGAACTGCAGGCGCTTGCGAGGAGAACCGTGCCAAGCAGCACGCTGATTAAGACCGTACCCTTTCTAGTCATCTTCCTTGCACCTCTTCTGTGATATTTTATAGTATCAACGCCGGAACATAAACGCAATCGCTTCCCCGCTTCGGCCGGAGGCGCCTCCGGCCGCGATCAGCCTTTGAGGGAACCGATCATCATGCCCTTGACGAAGTACTTCTGGATAAACGGATACACCATCACGATGGGAAGAACGGCGATAATAATGACGGCATACTTGATGTTCGTGGCCGTTACCGCAGCGTAAACTCCGCCCAGCTCCTGAGTCTGGTTGGACATCTCCCCCATCACGACCATGTTGCGCAAAATAATCTGCAAAGGAAACTTGCTCTTCTCGTCGAGATAAATCATGGCGGAGAAAAAGCTGTTCCAGTGCCCTACCGCGTAAAACATCGACATGGTGGCGATAATCGGCTTCGATAAGGGCAGCGTGATCTTGATAAAGGACATGAAGTCGCTGGAACCGTCGATATGGGCCGACTCGTACAGCTCATGGGGGATTCCCTGGAAAAAGGTGCGCATAATGATCATGTTCCACACCGCGATGGCCCCCGGAATGACGATTGCCCACATTGTGTTCAGCATGTGGAGCTGCTGTACCAGCAAGTACGAAGGGATAAGCCCGCCGCTGAAAAACATCGTAATGACGATGAGCAGCGTGAAAAATCCTCGGCCGTAAAACTCCTTCTTGGATAGCGGGTAAGCGCACATCGCCGTACAACAGACGTTGATTGTCGTTCCGACAGCCGTATACAGAATCGTGTTCGCATACGAGCGCCAAATCGACGGATCGTCGAAAATCAGCTCGTAGGTGCTGAGCGTCAGACCTTTGGGCCAGAAGGCCACCTCCCCTCTCATCACCGCATGCCCGTCGCTCAAGGAAACGACCAGGACGTAATAGAGCGGATAGAAGGTGACGAAGACCAATCCGAGCATGAACAGCACGTTGGCGCCGTCGAACAGATGGGAGCCGAATCCTCGCTTGATCGCGTAACCCCGTTTTTTTACCATAAGCTCGTTTCACTCACTTTCTTGCTGATCGCGTTGCCGATGCTCAGGAAGACCAGGGCGATGACGGAGTTGAACAGGCCTACGGCCGTCGCGTAGCTGAAGTCGCTGGATACGAGTCCGCGCCGGTAGACGTAGGTGGCGATAATATCCGACGTTTCGAAGTTGGCTCCGTTGGAGAGGAGCAGCACCTTCTCGAAGGATACGGACATAATGGCTCCGATGCTGAACAGCAGCATAATAATGATCGTCGGAGCGATGCCGGGCAGCGTGACGTGCCGAATCTGCTTCCAACGGTTGGCTCCGTCCATTCTTGCCGCTTCATAAAGCTGAGGATCGATGTTCGTGAGCGCGGCGAGATAGATGATCGAGCCCCAACCGACTCCTTGCCAGATTTCCGAAGAGACGTAGATCGTGCGGAACCAATCGGGAATCATCAGGAAGTGGATCGGCTTAAGTCCGAGAAAGTGAAGAAACTGATTCACGATGCCGTCGAAAGAAAGAAAATTGACCAGAATGCCGCAGACGACGACGGTGGACAGAAAATGCGGCAGGTAGCTCACCGTCTGCACGAACCGTTTGAACAACTGGCCTCTAAGCTCGTTCAGCAGCAGGGCCAATATGATCGGCGCCGGGAAAGCGAATAAGATTTGATATAAGCCGATCATCAGCGTATTGCGGATAAGCTTATAGAAGTAGGAATCGGACAGAAAATCCCGGAAGTATTCCAGGCCCACCCACTCGCTCCCCCATATCCCCTTGAAAACGGTGTAGTCCTTAAAAGCGATGAGGATGCCGAACATGGGAATGTAGTGAAAGACGATGAAATAAAGCAGCGGAATCGCGAACATCGCGTAGAAAAATCGGCTCTTCTTGATGGATCTCCATACTTGCCGCTCGCTAGGGCGGTGAAGTGCGGAGGCTTCGACCGTGATGGCCTGCCGGGCTCTCATGGCTCCTGACTCCCTTCGGGGTAACGGGTATCGCAAACGCTTTCCGCTTGCTAATCCTGAGATTAATGACGGGAGCTGCCGGCGGCAAGAAGCAACATCCCGAACGCGCTGCATTTTTCTTGAAAAGGGCAGGAGGCCTTTTTCTACCTGGATGCGATTTTCCCCTTGGGCGCCTATACTGCCGCAACGGACAAGACCTGTCGAGAGACAATACGGGCTTACTGCGATATTTTGTTTAAGTTTACATTTTAACGGGAATAATGTAATGTATGATTGACACTTTTCGAGGAGTTGTGCGGATATGAACTTTATTACGGATGAGAAGATTTTAAAAGTGCTTCGCGGGTACAATGACTGGTGGAGCACAAACCAAATCTCCCCAGACCTAACGAAACCGGTCAAACGACTGGCTTATTACGAAGCCAAAAAGATATTCGAGCATTCTCAAATTCGAAGAGAAATTATTTTGTCCGGTCCTCGTCGCGTTGGAAAAACTACGATTATGTACCAAACCATTGATGACTGTTTGCAGCGGGGGGTTCCTTCAAAAAGCATTTTGTACGTTTCGTTCGACCACCCCCTGCTAAAGCTATGCGATATCGGTAGACTACTCGAGGTTTTCCAGAATAACTTAAATCCGAGCGAGCGCGAACTCTACCTTTTCTTCGATGAAATTCAATATGCGCAGGATTGGGATCTTTGGTTAAAGACGCTTTACGACCGTAACCCCGGCTTCCGAATCATGGCGACCGGCTCGGCAAGCCCCGTACTTGCCGATAAAGCAAAAGAGAGCGGCGTAGGCCGCTGGACAACCATCCGTATTCCAACGCTTTCTTTTTACGAGTATATCGATCTCATGAAAATTCCCAAACCGGAGCTGGCCAAAGATACTTTCCCAACCGCATTAGGTTCATTGGGATCGGTCAAGCTGGCCCGGGTGATGATGAACTTAGAGCCCCTGCAAAAACATTTTCATCGCTATTTATTGGTTGGCGGCTTCCCCGAAGTCGCTATGGCGGACGATGTCCATTTAGCCCAAAAAATCATTAGGGAGGATGTCGTAGATAAGGTTCTGAAACGCGATATGGTCTCCCTGTTCCCCATTCGAAATGTTGCGGAATTGGAACAAATCTTCCTCTACCTGTGTATGATAAGCGGCAATATTGTCGTTCAAGATACCATCGCCAAAGAGGTGGGCGTTTCGAGGCAAACGGTCGCGAATTACATGGATTTTTTAGAACAGGCTAATTTGATTTATATCAGCCCCCCTACGGAGCAAACCGGAAAAAAGGTGCTTAAGGCAAAACCGAAGATTTATTTGGCAGATGCCGCTATTAGAAATGCCGTACTGATGATTGGCGAGGAAGTACTTACGGATTCGGAAGAAATGGGAATGATTATCGAAACGGCCATCTATAAGCATGTCCACTCCTTTAACTACTTGGACACGACCCAAGTCGGTTATTATCGAGATCCGAAAACAGACAAAGAAATTGACATCATCGTGACTTATCGGACCCTGTCCAAGATTTTGATTGAGGTGAAATACCGTGAAAACACGGGATTATCCCCTAAGGAAGCGATTGTAGAGTGGGCCAATGACGCGAAAAGCGCGGCTGCAATTGTCGTTACCAAAAACAGCTCGGATTACGGCAACACGAGCCATCCTACCAGAACCCCGATTACGAAAATCCCTGCCTTTGCTTTCTTGTATCTGCTAGGCCATGCGGAATACACAAGATATTTAGACTCTATAAAGGGGAAATAAGGCCATTTGCCGCGCAAAAACGCCTTCGGCGTCCTCTTGACGCAGAATCGCCGAAAAAGGACGCCCCGGGGACGTCCTCGCTTATCGAACTTATTAACGGGAAAGCTCCCCCGCCAGCCTCAGAGACAGCTCGCGCACCTGCTCGACCTCCAGCCGGAAGGTGGCGTTCAACTCCTTCGCGTCCTTGGAGCGTCCGAGGAAGTTGTACAGCACCCCTTCGAGCATCAAGTAATACTTGGCGTTGATCGGATAGAGCTGCTTCTCCACCCACGAGGCCATCGTCAAAGTCGGCATCAGCCGCTGAGCTTCCTCCGGGCGGTCTTTCCCATGCTTCAGCAGCCAGACGTACAGCTCCGGATGGAAGTTCGCCATCACGCCGCTATAACCGGAAATGCCGAGCTTCAGCGATTCCAGCAAGGTGGTCGTGTTCGCGTTGTAGATCTTCAGCCCGCTGTCCCCGACGGCCTCCATCCGGCTCCTCAGCTGATCCAGATCGCAGCAGGTGTCTTTAAGAAACGCAAACCGTCCCGTCTCCGCGCACCACCGGAGCAGTTCCGGCGTGACCAATCGTTTGTAGGGATACGGACATTCGTAGAAGCCCAGCGGCAGTTCCTTCGGAAGCCGTTCCAACAGCCGCTCGAGCCGA
>JAEZZE010000120.1 GCA_023418755.1 Bacillota bacterium
CGCCTGTACGACGCTGTCGATGATTTGATCTACGTCTTTGTAAGCCTGCGGCGATTCGTCGACCAGCGCTTCGAGCGCGCGGTGATTCAGCACGACCTCGTCGTCCTGGCCGACCCGCAGGGAGGAAGCGAACTCGTCTACCGTGACGAGCTGCTTCGTCGCGTTGCGAGACCGGACCCGGCCTGCTCCGTGACAGATCGAAAAGTAGTTTCGCGAGCCTTCCGGGGCTCCGACCATCAAATAGGAAGCCGTTCCCATCGAGCCGGGAATGAGCGCGGGATGGCCCGTCTCGCGATACGGCTCGGGATTGCCGGCATGTCCTGCAGGCAGAGCGCGCGTCGTGCCTTTGCGGTGAACGAGCATCGGCTCGTCCTCATGGCTCTCCTCGCAAGCGTAGTTGTGCATCAGGTCGTAGAGCGTGCTCATCTCCGCCCGGGAGCCGAACGTTTCCTTGAACGCGTCGCGAACGGCGAACGCCATCAGATGCCGATTCGCCACCGCGAAGTTCAGCGCCGAATACATCAAATTCGCGTACGTCCGGCCCGCCTCGCTGTCCAGCGGGGCATAGGCCAGCTTAGGATCGGCCGTGCCGAGCCCGAGCCTGCTCATCGTCTTCGCGACCTCCGAGCCGCAATACTGGTTGACCGCGCCGCCCCAAGACCTGGAGCCGGAATGGATCATGACCGCGACCTGGCCGTCCCGGAGCCCCCACCGCTCCGCGATGGCGCGATTGTCCTCGGGAATGCTCAAGGCCTGGATTTCGATAAAATGATTGCCGTTGCCCAGCGTGCCGAGCTGGCGATGCGACCTGTGCCACACCGGCATCGGGATGCGATCCAGCTCGCTCTCGTCGAACCGGAACCGGCTGCACTCGACATGGGTCAGGGAAGTCGCTTTTCTCGGCGTGTACGCGTCCGGCACGTATTTGCCGGGCAGGCCGTGAAGCCCTTTGCGCAGCACGTCCTCCAGTCGCACGTCGGAGAAGTAACCCCGCGCATGGTTTTCCACCGGAATCCGCTTCTCGATCGCCTTGACCAGCTTGCGGCGAAGCTTGACGTCCCGCAGATCCTCCGACTGCAAATTCGTCAGATGCACCCGCATCCCGCAGCCGATGTCGCTGCCGACGATGGAGGGGGAGACGAATCCGTCCTCTACGCCCCACACCGCCGTCGTGCCGATGCAGGTGCCGACTCCGACATGGGCGTCGGGCGTATAGCTCATATAGCGGATATTCGGGATCTGCAGGTTGTTGTTCGCCATCTCGAGCACCTTGGCTCCCATGGCATAAAACAGATCGTCGTGGGCGAATACATGAAGATCCCCTGCCGGGAGATCGATTCGCCGATAGTAAAGCCTGTTAACGTTTTGTTCCATAAGTGATCAGAATTCCTCTCTATGTTCCATTATTCATGAATGAATCGGAAAAAGAAAACGCAAAAAAACCGCAAGCCTCATCGCTTACGGTCTTCTGCGCACTGTGAAAACGAAAGACTGACGTCCCTCACCGAACGATACGCCGGCGAAGACGTTAGCTTTCTCCTTCCTTGGCTAGGGCCCGTAGAGGCCGATGGACAATGAACGAAATATTCGATTGCGGCGTGACGTCGTTGCGGCGGGTGTCCATTGCGGTCATGTCCTTCGGCCTCCTTTCTAATAAGATAGTGACTATCATATACAGTGCAGGGGTGTTTTGTCAATATCCCCTCGGCTCAGACCATTATAAAAGGTAGAACTTGCCCGTTTAAAATCCTTTCCGGATTACGGACCCTATGGGAGCAGCAATTTCTAGGCATCCGTTATTTTAGCTTAATCGCGATTGGGGTCGTACTGCCTTTGAAGCTGCCGTCACCCAGTTGCCCCGCCGCATTGCTGCCCCAAGTCCACACTTTCCCGTCCTCGGTAACGGCAACGAAGTGGTAATATCCACCCGCGGCACTAACCACCTTGTTCAGCCCTTCCATTCGACGAGGCTCCGTTCCACGATCAATAAGTCTCCCATCCGCTCCAATGTCGTAACCCAGAATCCATAACGTTCCGTCTTTTTTTAGCACTAGAGCTCCATACATGCCCGTCACAATTGAAGAAACATTCTTTAAACTCGAGAGACGCACGGGAACTTCTATCTTCTCCGTTTCTTCAGTTACCGGAGAGTAGAATATTCCCCCGATATTCGCTCCCCAGCCCCATACCGAGCCATCCTTCTTGATCGCGAAAGTCTGCTTGCCGTTTCCCGACGATAAAGCGACAATCTCCTTCAGACCCTTTACTTCGCTTGCGACATATTTCTCGTTGGCCTTCATTTCCGCATAACCAGACCACTTCCAGACGGTTCCGTTCTTCCTCAGGATATGGATTTCGCCGATGCCGTTAGCGGAAATCTCTTGGGCATCGGTTACGTTTTCCAATTTACGGGGCCCCGAAAAGTACCGATCAGGAAGCCAAACCCAGACAGAGCCTTCTTTGTCGATCGCAGAAGCTATACCGCCAGCTGATATTTTAACAATTTCAGACAATCCTTTAACCTGCTTAGGACTCGGAAATAGGGTCTTACCGTCGTGGTTCTCCGAAGAGTACAGTTCATACTCCGGACCCCATTCCCAGACAGTTCCGTCCTTCTTTAAAATGACTTCATTCTGTCGAGACGATTTAATGTCAACCGCATCTTTCAGATCCTTCACGAGCCATGGAACGTTATCCCGGAAGGTATGCTTGCCGTCGATGACATCCGCAATCCCTCCCCAGTACCAGACGTCTCCCTTAGAAGTCTTAACGACGCTGTGATAATCGGATGCGGAAACCGTAGTCATAAAAACGTTATCGCCATTTCCTTCGGAAGCGGAATCGGCAGCAACGGCTTGCGCGGAAAACACAAACGTAAGTCCGATGGCAAGCAGCAATGCCCTCCTCATTTTCCCCGTTTTCCTTAATAGTTGTCTGCCCTTCAACAGAACCATCTCCCATATTTATTAACATCTTCCAGTAATAAGACGATTTTGTATGGGAAAGGTTGTGAATTCCTCGCATGAGAAAATTCTCATGATTTAGGAAAGATCAGTATCGCTATCTTCAATCCTTATAAGGATCGAACTCGTCGGCGCCGGCCATGCATAAGCCGATCGGTCTCAGCACGTGCAGCACATCAATCGTGTCGGCGTGCGCGTCCAGATCTTCCTGCGGCTTGCGTACGGCTCATGATCCGGCCCGCTCCGTGCACGGTGCTGTAAAAGGAATCGCGGTTCTCGTCCGTGTCTTTCCCTCTTCCTTTCAGAATGACCAGTTGTCTATTAAGGCCGAGCGAAACAAGTCGTCCAGTCGGTTCCCTAGTTTGGCGTCTGCCGTTTTCATTTCTAGTGCCGAATTTTCCAGCTCCCGCAATCTTTCCTCCAAGTAATCGTTGATCGGGGCAAGCCTCGGCCCCATGTCCAGCTCCTCGCCCGCCCTTTTGCGCGCCAGCAGCTCCGCCACCGTCTCTCCCAAGCTTCCCGACCGGGGAATCAACCGCTCAACGAGCGTATCGAACTCCATCGGCGGCATTTCGCCGTATCGCTCGATCCATTCGCAGGCCAGAACGGGCCGCAGTACGTAGAAATACTTCTTGATCCGCACCCGCTCCCCCTGCAAATACTCCCGATAGTTGCCTCGCGCCATGTTGAGATAGTGGTACATGCAGGATTTCGGGGAGAACGCCAGCGGAGAAATCCGGCGAAGCCGCTCCGCGACCTCGGATTGCTCGGCATAACGGATCGGCGATTGCAGCCATTCGAGCAGCGGCGGGTTCGATTTGCGGAACAGGTTCAGCGCCTTGCGCAAATCCCAGCCGCTGACGTCGAGCTTGTCGCTGATCGGGCGCTCGATGACGTCCCGCCTGTCGAAGATCGACAAATACCATTCCGGTTTGCGGATGTAGACGAATCGCACGTCGTAGTCGCTGTCCCGGGAAGAGAAGCCCCACGCCCGGCTGCCCGATTCGCACGCGTACAGAACGCGAACTTGCTCCTCGCTCTCCAGACGCTCCAATTGTTCGGTTATCGCTTGACGCATGGCTTCCATTTTAATCACCTCTATGTATAACGATTCGTTCATTGCAAAAATAAAGAAGGAAGTTAGCCGCAAGCCCCTTCCCCGCCCTCGTCCCTCCCGGCCAATCAGCGCGCGGTCGTCACATTAAGCGGTACGCGTTACTTCCATGCTTAGGCGCATTCTTGTTACATTCCTGGGCTCGTTCATGAAGGGATAGACATGGCCCCGCGTCTATTCAAGGAGGTCCAACTTGCCCGTTGGCGGGTTGCGCTCGCCTTCGCCGGGAGAGAGTACCTGCGCGGCTAATCTTCGAGCAGATCGGTACGCCAGTTCAGCTCTTGAATTCGAAAATCGTGCTCGCGATAAGCTTTGGACAATTCGTCCACTTTCGTCTGGATCCGAACGACGTCGATCGTCCGCTCGTACTTGACTTCGGAGCGGCTATATCGATCTTGTTTGATCGAGGCCTGCTCAAGCACGTCGCTTAACAGCTTGCGATGCTGCATCAACCGGTCCCGCTCCGCCAGGGCGTCCGAAATGCTGAGCCCCTCGTCGAATGGAGTCATCGCGTTCGTTCGGTTGATCTTGCGGATCCAACCCGTTTGTTCGTCCAACGTATGCTCCAGTTCGGAGAGGAGATCCGACGGATCCTCCGCCGGCGTCTCGCCCTCCTGGACTTTCACGACTCTTTCCAGCCTCTGTCGCAGCTGCGCGATCTTCTTCTGGGTATCGGCCCGCAGAACGAGCGCTTCCGCTAATTTCATATCGGATCGTTCTCCTTTCCCTCTAATTTATAGTCAATCTTTTACGATCGAGCCGTACGGCCGCTGTTTCATGCTCCAATCTTCGCTCATTTCCGCTCGATCGAACATGGCGGAAGTATGACGAGGGGAAGATTTTTGAATTCCCGCCAAGGGTATATCCGCTTCAGACCGATAACGTAAATCAAGTTCCGGCGGCAGACTTCTTTTTCCGATAGGGCGTTTTCGTATATCGATTCGATACGGAAGAAGCCGCGATCGCTTCCGGTTTCACTCGAGCCGACAAACCCATCGCCTCGATCCGTCCGACCAAATCCGCGACGAGCGCCGATGTCCGGTTACGTTTTACGTCCGTTCCCGCATCGATGTCGATGAACAGCTTCAGCTCGGCGCCCTGATAAACGTAAGGCAGGAGGATATCCTCCAATTGGGCTCGCTTTCTTTCATCGAAATAAGAGGCGATCTCCTGGCTGAACGTCGTCTCCAGACTGAGCTTCTCCTGGAGCGAACGGATTTCCCGCGGCAGAATGATCTGCCGATAGCAGAACCAAGCTCCTCTGCCCGGCCGGAAGTTGACGACGGACGTCACGAACTTCGTATGTCCGGCGTGAACCTGAGCGTCCGTGCCTACCATCAGCTGATAGGCCGCGCGCGGATCGACGTGCATAAATCCGCGAATGCGCGCGAACACGTCGTCCATCGTCAGCTCTTTTTCGGAGACGTTGCGGAAGGTTTTTTCGTGGATCATAGGGATTTGTCTTCTCTGCATGAGTTTCACCTGTGACGCAAGGTCGGCTTCTTCCTTTCTAATAGCGGTGGTTCAAAAAGTCCGCTTTTGATCACGAAGCATCCCAAGAAGCCTACTCGACGTCGAATCTTGAACTCAGCCGGACCTTCCGGTACTCATGTAGGTTCTCCTACACTGAGCGATCGCTTCCTCAGTTCCTAGCTTCATCCAACCTTCCCGGATGCATGGGCGAGCAGTTCGCCGTCAGGCGAACGACCAGCCTTGGTGCTGAAAACCGAACTTTTTGAACTTTCATTGAATTAGTAGAGTTTTGGCAGGGGCAGCAGGAGTCGAACCTGCATGTGCGGTTTTGGAGACCGGCGTTCTTCCCATTGAACTATACCCCCATGGCAGGGTTGGCAGGGCTCGAACCTGCGACCGTCCGATTAACAGTCGGGCGCTCTACCTTCTGAGCTACAACCCTGTAAGCTGGAGACGTGGACGGGACTCGAACCCGCATATCCGGGCGTGAAAAGCCCGTGTGTTATTCCTTTTCACCACCACGCCTTAGGTTGGTCGGAACGGCAGGATTCGAACCTGCGGCCTCTTGCTTCCAAGGCAAGCGCTCCAGCCAAGCTGAGCTACGTCCCGATATGGCGGTCCCAGGGAGGATCGAACTCCCGGCTTCCGCGCTGACAACGCGGCGTTCTCCCACTGAACTATGAGACCGTAATGGAGGCGTGGACGGGACTCGAACCCGCACATCCGGACGTGAAAGGCCCGTGTGTTATTCCTTTTCACCACCACGCCGTGGAGGACAGGAGCGGGTATTCCCCGCCGATCTGTCGGCCGCCGAATCCGCTGCAGCCTATCTGATAACGCCTATCCGTAATATGGATGCCCGGGCAGGATTCGAACCTGCGATCGATGAGTCAAAGTCATCTGCCTTGCCGCTTGGCTACCGAGCAACAATTGGGGAGACCAACCAGACTTGAAGGGGTACTAACGGAGTCACAAACCGCCGCGTTCGCCCTTTCGCCATGGTCTCCAAAATAAAAAGCTATCCGTGGCCGCCTCCGCTCTCCCCTTAGAAACAGGGACAGAGGGATTCGGAATCCGGATAGCTCGAATCGCGCCGCGAGATTGCTCCCGCTTAGGAGAAGGCACGACAGATCTGTCGGTAACCCGGCCATCGTTGCCCTTCTCTTGCGAATCGGCTATCCTGTGTTTCGATCTCGCGATCCTGCTGACGCCAATTCCGTTCGTACGGATAAAGATTGTTTTTCATGGGACTCGCCTCTCTTCTAAAATGGATTTTTGTTGCGATATGTACTTTGAAGGGATCAAGCATAAAAAAGACCCCTGTAACCGTCGTCTTCTCCTATGCTCGGGCTAGTGCCCCATAGAAAAAGACTACCGGCATCGGCAGTCTTTACAAGAACGCTATGTATGAGATCGCGAACGGAGTCAGGCTGTAGAATACAGCCGCCGAGCCGCAACGGATCTTCTGCGCTTGTAAAGAAGGCCTCTATGAAATGGAATGCAGGAATCATGCGTCTCCGGCCACTGCTCATGGAATTGTTCCGCATAGACTGCCGGCTGGTTTGCCCAATCGAGTCGATTCATCTCTTGCATGGTCCCGCACTCCTTTCCGGATTCAAGATTTGTTGGTAATCCTAACATCTCATCTTCAACCATGTCAACCATTAATTTCTTCCGCACCGTCGAAGCAGCCCTTCCCGGCGCCTCTGCAACCGCGAATCCGTTCACCTCTCGGCCTCGGCTTCACAACCTGATTTTCGCCGATTATCGGGTTCGCGAACAGGGCGGAAGTATGGCAAACCTAAAAAACTTTCCAGGAATCCTCGTTCACTCCTAAAAGCTGCTCTATCTCAAAGGAGCTAAGAATCCGATTCGATTATCCGCCGATCATCTCCCGATACAGAGCATCCCCATAGCTTGTAGGCGTAGGCTCCTGTCTAATCAGCTTATAAGAAGGCAGCCCTTCTTGGGGCCGCGCGGGCGACAGGAATACCGCATGCTTCAACTGCCCCCGGGCCCAGCTTGCCAGCTCGTAGAAATGCGTCACGATATAGACTCTCAGACTTAAATCATGGCTTACGGCAAGCAGGTCCATTGCAATGGCCGACCCTTCGCGCTCCGTAGTGGAAGCGAAGGGTTCGTTCATCAGCAGCAGGGAACGAGAAGTCAGTCGATCGACGATCCGGTCGAGCCGCGCCAGTTCCTCGTCCAGCTTGCCGCTTCGCATCGTTTCATCCTCTTCTCTGGTGAAGTGGGTGAAGATCTGATCGCATGGCTGGGCTCGGAAAGAGGCGGCGGCCACGAACATTCCGCATTGCATCATCAGTTGCGCAAGCCCCATGCTTCGCAAGAGGGTCGTTTTCCCTCCTTGGTTTGCTCCGGTAATCATAAGCACGCGCATTCCGTCGGCTTGCAAATCGTTCGTGAACGGTTGCCGACCGATACGGATGGCCATCCCGGGGTCGTATAGACCGGTAAAGGAAAGACTTCTTTCTCCGGACGCTAACGTTAACGGAAAAGCCGTCTCGCATTCCCGCTTGGCCAGTTCTTCATGCAGTTGCATACATCCCGCATAGAAGCTGCTCTCGAAGCGCAATAAATCCGTGAACATTAAAGTCTTGTCGATAAAACGTCTCACGATCCGAAGCACGTTAGTCAAGGCGCTCTCTTCGATTTCCTTCAAGTTATACGCGAGAAGGAAGGAGCCTGATCTTCCCGGTCTTATTCGGTTTAACGAGAGGCTCGACACCGCCTCGATCCTTCGAAGCGTGTAGCCCGTTCCCTTGAGCCCGTTCCCGATCTTCCCCCCGATGATCAATCGCCCTTCTCCAACGGCTTGTCGGAGATGTTCATGATGCGTGAGGGCATCCGCCAGACAGGCGTCCGTATACGTCTGTTCCAATTGCCGGAATAAAGCCGTCAACCCCGTTGAACGACAGCTTGGAAGCATGGCCCTGCCTAGATCCCGGAGTTCCCGAAGCTTGGCTAAGAGGACGGGGAGAAAATCGGTTGCGGTCATCAGCTTTTCCCTTATCGGAACGTTGCGCGAGAAGCTCGGCTTCATTAGCGTCCGATAAGCTTCCGACTGTCGCTCAATCTCGGATGCGATAAGATATAGGCGATAGATAAGGGACGGATTAGGAAGGATGTCCCTTAGAATTCGCTGTCTGTACAAAATGGCATTCTCGTCGGTCAGGGGGTTCAGAAGGAGCATCTTCATCGTCCTATACACGAACGGGTCCTGACGGGACATGGCGCTTAGGATCGGTTCGAGATGTAAATCCTGCAAAAGCTGTTGTTCGTTTGACGGCAGCTCGAGGCTGAGCTCCTGGGATTCATGCAGCAGATAAGGTTTCATAAGGGAATCCGTTCCTTCAGTCGTTGTCTCGTCAAACCGTATTTTCCGGCGATGGAAGAGGCGTGAACACGGCCATCCGCATGCTGTCTCCGGATTCGGAAGGTTCGCTTGGCCGGGTCGTATTCATCGGTTACCGCAACCAGGCTTACGATCCGATCATGGGCGGCCGCGAGTTCGAAAACGTGCGTGACATACAGGCACATGGAGCCTTGCCGCAACAAATGCCGCAGAACGCTGCTCCCCATGGCATAGGCATCGTGAGTAGCCGTCGTGAAGAACAGCTCGTTTAATAGAATCACGCTTCTGCCGGTGGACTCCTCTATAATCGGCTTAAGCCGACGAAGCTCGTCCATAAGCTTCCCCGATTGATCGCCCGGAAGCTCCTGCGAGGGAAAGTGCGTGAAGATGCGATCAAAATCAAATAGAACGGCCTCCTCGCACGGAACCGGGCATCCGATGGAGCTTAAGTGAAGAATTTGACCGATCGAGCGGACGAACGTCGTCTTGCCGCCCTGATTCGGGCCGGTCAGCACGCAAATCCTTTCCTGAGCCTCCAAAACCAAGTGATTCCCGACGATCGCTTGGCCTGAGTTCAATTCGGAGGATGCCAAAGAGAGGTCATATCCCCCTCGGATACGGAGATCATTCGTGTCGGAGATTTGCGGATAGCAATAGGCCAACCCTCTCTTTCCCAGGGTTTGGAAGTACTGCAGACAGGCGACGTAAAATTGGATTTCCCGGTCGAAAACCATAAGGGAGGATTCGATAAAATCCATGTGCCTCGCATAATACGCTTGCAGCTTCCGGAAGGGCTCGGGATGCTCCCTCTTGATCGCATTCAGCAGGGT
>JAEZZE010000404.1 GCA_023418755.1 Bacillota bacterium
TCCCGAATACGGCGTCCGCCCGGGCTTTCAACCAGATTTCCTTGATTTTCCGGTGAATCGCCCCGACGTCCGTATCGGGCATCGGATGAAGGTTGATGAACGGCGTCGCGTCTCCCTGGGAATTCCATGTAATCTTCCTCTGCCAATACGTGGCCCAGTTCTGCTTCTCTTCCGGCAGCGTCTCCTCGAACTCGCTCTTCGTCTTGTCGAGAAAAGCCGTGTTGCCCGCCCAGATCATATCCGCGGATACGGACTGGATTATGGCGAGCCCTTCCGGATCCTCGCTATATTTGGCCGTGAAGGCGGGCGTTATGCCGTCCTCCTTGAAGCCGTCCCAATAGCCGTTCGGCCCGGGCGGTCCCCACATCTGCACGGACGAGCCTTCGGGGCCCGTCATCCAGTCCAGCATCGCGAAGACGGCTTCGGGGTCGGCCGCGCTCGTCGTAATCGCGGACACGTTCCAACCGAGCAGGTTGTACGTTCCCGGATAGATTCTGCTTTTGTCGAGCCCGCTCCTATAGATCGGTTCGATGAAGAAATAACCGTCGTCGGGATCATTCGAGGCAAGCTCCGCGTGTGCCGGCATGGCCAGCTTGAACGGATCGGCGCCGGCGAATACGGCCGCATGGCCGCTCATCAGCTTCTCGGCGATCTGCTCCTCCGTCTGGGTGAACGCGTCCTGCGTCATCAAGCCTTCGCGCATCAGTTTGGCGACGTACTTGGCGGATTCCCTGAATCCCTCGTCCTTATAAATAGAAGTCATCCTGTCGCCGGCGACGACCGCATAGTATCGGGTAAAGCTGAAGTTGTCTTCCTTGAACGCCGAGAACAACTGATCGATGCCTTGGCCTTCCTTCGCCAGCCCGGTCTCGAACGGCACGACGTTCGGATAGCGCTCCTTCACCCGCTTCAGGTACAAGTACAAATCGTCCGTCGTTTCCAGCTTCGGCGATCCGAGCTCCTTATAAATTTTTTTGTTGACCGCATATCCCGCGTTGCCGTACGGGCGATCCGTATAATAGTTGGGAAAATAATAAATCCGGCCGTCCGGGGATCGCAGCAGGTTCAAAATTTTCGATCCCGCCCATGTCCGCAAATTCGGATACTTCTCGATATAATCGTCCAACGGAACAAGCAAATCCGCCTGGCGAAGCCGTTCCAGATCGGCGTCTCTCTGACCCCAGATCAAGTCCGGCAGCTCCCGGCCGGCGATCATCTTCTGCAGCTTCTGGGTGCCGTTCCCTTCCGTGCCGATCGGCTCGACGCGGACTTTCTTATTCTCCAATATCCATTTCGAGGAAGGGTCTCCTCCCCACTTCGGCATATTATAGTAGCTGTAATGCGCGTAGAAAGATACGTTCAGAGGCTCCTTCCCCAGCACGTACGCGTCGTTTCGGGGCGGCTCGGCCGCCGGCGGAGCGACGCTCCGTTCCGGGGGCTTGGAAGCTTCCGGCGCATCGGATGCAAGCCGCGTATCGCACGCGGCCAAACCTAGCAGCATGAGTAACGTCCCGGTTCCCCCAACGATCCGCCTTCCGACATTCAGCATCCCGTTTCCCCCTATGGCGGAGCGTTCGACGGACGGATCTGCCGTCCTCTTGCCCGATATCGCCCGCTCCCTCTAGAGTAACAGAAACAGAGATATCCCCGAGGGGGGAAATCCTCTCCTCGGGGTACCTCTTCTCTAATCGCAACCGAATCGGCGGCTTATTGAACGCCGAGAATCTTCTGATTCTCCAGCCATCTCTCCGTTCTCCAATCGAGCAGCTTCTGATAGCCGAGCTTCTGGGCTTTCTCCTCCGCGGCATCGAGAATGCGGTCGACGTCCGCGTCGCTCTTCGCCGTAGCCGTCTCGGATAGAACCTGCAGGAACAAATCGAGCGTATTTTGCCGGATGTCCCCGAGCTCGTCGTCGGCGGACGGCTCCAGATTGTTGCGGAACTCCGTAATATCGTTGGAGGAAGGCCACGTAATTTCGCGCTGCCAGCGCGCTGCCCAGTTCTGCTTCTCGACCGGCTGAGCGTCTTCGTATTTCGCTTTGGCTTTATCGATGTACGAGCTGTTGCCCGCGATCATGACCGGGTCGTTCTTCGCCTGGATGTCGG
This sequence comes from Bacillota bacterium, assembly GCA_023418755.1. Lineage (GTDB taxonomy): Bacteria > Bacillota > Bacilli > Paenibacillales > Paenibacillaceae > Cohnella. Next base: position 2,106 of record JAEZZE010000404.1, read on the forward strand.
CCACTTCGACCGCGTCGTAGTTCGCCGTGAAATTCGGATACTGGTTCTCGTCGAAGCCTTCCCAGTTGCCGCCCTCCGGACCGAAGAATTGAACCGTCATGCCTTCCGGTCCCGTGATCCAATCGAGGAACGCGAAGATCTTCTCCGGATCCTTCGCCGCTTTCGTAATGACGCTGACGTTCCAACCGAGAGCGTCGTATCCGCCCGCGTAAATCTTCTTGGGATCGAGACCCGCTTTGGCGACCGGCCAAATCATGAAGTAGCCGGCGTTCGGATCGGATTTCTTCAGCTCGATGTCCCCCTGCATGCCCCATGTCGTCACGCCGGAGCCGGCGTAGATCGCCACGCGGCCGGTCAAAATTTTCTCTTGGACTTTGCCCCTGTCCTGCGTGAACATGTCTTGAGAGATCAGCTTCTCCCGATACAGCTTGGATACGAACTTCTGCGATTCGTGGAAGGCCGGATCCGCGAAGATCGAAGTCAGCTTATCCCCGTCGGGAACGGCGAGCAGCATCGCCCCCAAGGATTGATACAGGGCGCCTTCCTTGAAGCCCGCGTACAGCAGGCCGATTCCTTGCGCGTCCTGCGTGCGGTCCGGCTCGAACGGAATGATGTCTTCGCCGTACTTCTGTTTCACCTGCACGAGATAGTTGTACAGATCGTCCATCGTCGCAAGCGGAGGAGAACCGAGCTCCTCGTAGATCTTCTTGTTGACGACGTAACCGGCCGTGCTCGTCGGATGGTCGGTGTACCAGTTCGGGAACTTGTACAGCTTGCCGTCCGGCGCGCGGAGAATGTCCAGGTATTTCTTGTCGAAGTATTTTTTCAGATTCGGATATTTATCCAGGTAATCGTCGAACGCCACGAGCTGCCCGGCTTCGTACAGCCGGTCCAGGTCCGGGTGGTAACGGTCGGTATAGATGAGATCCGGAAGGTCGCCCGACGCCATCATCGTCGTCATCAACTGCGCGTGGTTGCCTTTGGCTTGAATGGCCTTAATATTGACTTGCTTGTTCTCTTTGAGATATTTCCAGAAAGGCACGGTCGTCATATCCGCCGGGAAATCCAGCCAGCCATAATGCGCGTATGCGGAAAACTCGAGCGGCTCGGAACCGAATCCCCATCCTGCGGGAGCTTCCTCGCTCGGACTGGCGCTCGGGCTGCCCTCGGGAGACGAGCTGGCGCTGCTGCCGGGCGTCGGGCTTGCCCCGCCGTTGGAGCTTTCCTTCTTGCTGCACCCGGCAAGAATCACCGATAGAAGCAGCACCGACGTCAGAATCAACAGCGCCGGCTTTTTCAACTTCCTCATACTGATTTTACCCCTCTCGTAGTCATCGTTTATGTTCCAAGCGCCGCAGCGCTTCGAAACCGTTCGGGAGCTACTCTTTCAACGAACCGACCATGACGCCCTTGACGAAATACTTCTGCACGAATGGATACACCAGAACGATCGGCAGCGTGACGACCATGATCGTCGCGTTGATCAACGCTTTCGACGTCAGCGCTTTCTTGGCCATCAGCTCGGCCGTCTTGCCGTCGAAGCCCGCCATTTGATCCGAGACCAGGTTGGCGTTCAGAATCCGTCTCAGGACGGTTTGCACCGGCATCAGCTCTTCTTTGAAAATGTAGATCGTCGGCATGAACCAGTCGTTCCAATGGGCGACCGCGGTGAACAAGCCCAGAGTCGCGATAATCGGTCCGGATAGCGGCAGCACGATCTTGAAGAACGTCCCCCAGTTGCCGCATCCGTCGATCTGCGCGGACTCTTCGAGCCCGGCCGGCAAGCTCTTGAAGAAGGTGCGGAAGATGATCATATTCCACACGCTCACGAGGGAAGGAATAATGAACACCAGGAAGTTATTCATCAGCCCCAGCGACTTGATCAACAGGAAGGTCGGGACCAGGCCGCCGCTGAAGTACATCGTGAAGATAAAGAACAGCAAGTAAAACTTGCGCCCCATCAGGTTCGATTTCGTCAATCCGTAAGCGACCATCGCCGTTACGAATACGGCAGCTACCGTGCCGATCACCGTTCTGCTGATCGAGATGAAGAACGCGTTCAGCAAATTTTTGTCGCTGAAGACGACTTCGTAGTTGGCCGTCGTAAAGGCCCTCGGCCAGAAGGTGACCCCGCCCTTGGCCGTATCCAAGCCTTCGTTGAAGGACACGACCAGACCGTTCCAGAACGGATAGAGGCAAGTAAAGGATAATAAGGTGAGAAAGGTATAAATGCCGATGATCATCGCTCGATCGCTATACCCGAGCCTTTTCAGTCGCAACGTCGTTCGCCTCCTTGCAGGTTAAGTCGTTTACCATAGGCTGTTCCCGGATCTGCGGGCCAAATAGTTCGCCGTCGTCAGCAAGGCGATGCTGACCAGCGCTTTGAACAAGCCTACCGCGACCGCATAGGAGTATTTTTGATTTTGCAGGCCGACCCTGTACACGTAAGTGTCGATAACGTCCGAGACCGGTCTCAGCCCGGGGTCCTGCGCGAGGATCAGGATGTCTTCGAATCCGGCGTTCAGGAAGTTGCCCATGGCCAGAATCATGAAGATAATAATGACCGGCATGATCATCGGAATCGTGATCAGGTAAATCTGCTTGAACTTGCTGGCTCCGTCGATATCCGCCTCTTCGTACAGATGCGGATCGATCGCCGCGATGGCCGCCAGGTACACGATCGAATTGAATCCGATCTCCTTCCACACGTTCGTCGTGATCAGAATGCTCCAGAAATACTCGTGCATGGAGAGAAAGTTGACCGGCTCGTCGATCATCCTCAGCTTCTGGAGGAGAATATTCAGGCTGCCGTTCTCCGTGGAAAGCAGGGACATGACCAGACCGCCCACGATAACCCACGACATAAAGTGGGGAAGATAAGTGATCGTCTGCACGGTGCGCTTGAACGCCATATGGCGCACTTCGTTGAGCAGCAGCGCCAGAAGAATGGGCGCCGGAAAGCCGATCGCGAATTTCAGAACGCTGATGACAAGCGTATTGCGGAAGAGCGTATTGAAGTCGGGAGCGTTGAAGAACGCTTCGAAATGCTTGAATCCGACCCACGGATTGTCGAAGATTCTCGCTCCCGTGAAGACGTTATAGTCCATGAACCCCGTAAGAACGCCGTACATCGGGATGTAGGAGAATACGAAGACGAGCAGCAGTCCGGGCCAGACCATCAACTGGATGTCCAACTGCTTGTAGAATCTGGCCGCGCCGCTCTTCTTTCCGGCAGCGCCCCGATCCGGCGGCGCTGCCGGGTAAGGCCGTTTCGTCATGGCTTGCGTCATGCCTATCCTCCTAGTTCGATCCGTTTGTCTCCGCTTCCAGCCTCGTTTCCGAAACCTGCTCCAATCCGGTTCCGGCCGGTCGCCAATTACGTTTTCATTCTACCGTCGGACTAAAGTTAAAACGATATAACAAAACCCCGATTGTTTACACATTGCCACGATCTTGATAAGGCGAACGGCCTTTTTGGAGCAGACGGATCCCGCTCTTGCGCTTCTCTATCGACTGACGTGCCCATTGAAGCGCCTTTAAGACATGAAAAAAAGGCCAACCGGATTTCTCTCCGATTGACCTTTCCTATCGAAACGCGGTTTGGCGTTCGTTCCCGGCATCAAGCAAACCTGTAATACAGCAGCACGTAAGCCGCCAGCACGAGCAGAAAATTCAGCGCCACGAACACGATCCGTTCGAGCTTCGTCTTGTGCATCTCAACCGGAGGCTTATAGAAGCTCACGCCTTCGATAATAAACAGCGCCAGTACGACATGGATCATAAAATGGCCGACGATCTCGACGTAGCCGAACAGCATCGTCGTCGTTATAAAGATCAGCGTAAGCACGATGGACAGCAGCCGGTTCAAAATGCCGACGACGAGCAAGTAGCCGACTACGAACTCGATGAACGCGGCCAGCACGACGAACACGGCCGGATCGAATCCGAAGGTCGGCACGTGATGATTGTGGATGATATCCAGACTCATGGTCGGGTAGATCCATTTCTCTACCGCCACCCAGCACAGGGACAATCCCGTCCCCAGATACAGCAGCGGAAACGACCACTTCTGCAGCGGCGTGCGATAGAATCCAAGCGCGGCGGCGATCGCCAGATAGAAGCCGTAATCCAGCATATGGAACAAGCCGTACTCCCCGACGTAATAGACGTATAAGCCGAACAGGACGACCGAAGCGAGCTTGACGGGAAGATGGTGCGGAATGAGCAAGAGCGCGATCGTCGCCCAGACGGTCAGCTCCAGCGCCCCTTCGGGGGGCGCGAACTCGGGAGCGAACAGGCCTCCCTCCAGAAGCGCCCATAACAACGAGATCGCCGATCCGTATTGCAAAATATAGAACGACCGCGGCCTCAGCTTTTCAACCGCTTGATCCAGCTTGCCGAGCGCCCCGAGTTTCATGATCGAAGGCAGCAGCTGCGTCAGCGCCGCGAGCAGCAGAGCCACGGCCAACGCCGTGCCCGCGAAGACGGGAGACAGCACATTGTCCAACGTTTCCTTGACCGGAGTGACGTCGGTAAACCATTTTACGTGCGCGTAATTCATCGTCGATCGTCCCCCCATGTCGTTTTCCTACGAAAATCATACCAAACGAGCGGGGAACGAGTCTATCCTCAAAAACGAAACCGGTCATGCCCGGTCGCATCCACGGCCGTAACGCCCTCCAAAGCCAAAATCGCCCGCTTCATTTCCAATCCGCCCCGGAATCCCGTCAACGCGCCGTTGGAACCGACGACCCGGTGGCACGGCAGCACGATGGGCAAGGGATTGCGTCCGATCGCGGTCCCGACCGCCCGCACCGCCGAAGGCTTAGCCATAGCCTCCGCCAGCTGTCCGTACGTCCGCGTCTCCCCGTACGGGATCCGTTGCAGCGCCGTCCATACGCTTCGCTGAAACGGCGTTCCCCGCACGTCGAGCGGAACGTCTTCGAATTCGACCGGTTCTCCGGCGAAATACCGCTCCAACCGGTCGACGATTCCGAATTTCTCGAAAAGGCCGGGATTCTCCGGAAGCCGGGAGTAGTCTTCGGTAAATCCCGCCAACGCGGCCACCTGCGGGGGATAGATCAACTCGCTGATTCCTCGTTCGGTGGCTACGAGCGTCCAGGGCCGATGAAATCCGATAATCGTCCGTCGATACCTTCTATCGTCGTTCATGGAGCGTTCCTCCTTTATTCCTATCGCGAAACTCCGAGGGAGAGACGCCCGTTCTCTTGCAAAACCAGGACGTGAAGTAAGAGGGGCTGCCGCAGCCGACGGATTCGCCGATCTCCGCGATCGGATCGTCGGTTTCCAGCAATCTATTCTGCGCGTTCTTCAGCCGGGTCCGCTCGATGTTCTCCTGCGGGGAATATCCCCTCACTTGCTTGTACACCCGCTGAAGATGGTAAGGGCTAACCGCAAGCGAAGTCGCCAAGGCCGTCAGCGTCAGCTTCTCGCCGTAACGCGACTCGATCAGCGCGTCCACGTGTTCGGCAAGCGCCGCATCGGGCCGAAGCGGTCCGTTCTCGTCCGGCTTACATCGCTTGCACGGACGGTAACCCGCGCGAACCGCGTCTTCCAGCGACGAGTAGAACGACACGTTGCTCGCAAGCGGCGTCTTCGCCCGGCAAGTCGGCCGGCATACGATTTTCGTCGTCTTGACCGCCGTATAATAGATTCCTTCGTAAGTCGTCGCCCGCTGGACGACGCCTTCGTAAACAAGCCTAAACAACTCCGGGTCCATCTCGTCACCTCGTTTCCCCCCTAGTATAAGGCAAAACGAATGGCGGTAGTATTCTCAAGCCAAAGGAGAGCAACATTTCGACAGCGCCGACTCTCTTGCGCCTGAAGCTTGCGCCTGAAGCATTGACAATCGCAATCATTTTCAGTATAATATTGCCTTATAGAAGTTGTAACCCTCTGATTTTCTGCGTAATGGGACCTATTCCTCCGTTTTCCCACACATTCCTTATTTCATCTTACGATCGGCTGCTGGAAGGAAAACACGAATTCTCACTGGCGCGGCCACGGAGCCGTAAGAACGATAGAGAGGTAGGGCTATCGTTGTTTTCGTGATAGTGAATCAGGAAGTCGCGCGGTTGCGCTTCGATACAAAGGGGCCGTTCCTCCAAGCGTTAGGCTTGGCGGAACGGCCCCGTCCAATTTCCGTTAGTGTCCGACGATGATCGGAGCTTCCGCGTTCGCCGCGGCCTCTCCTTCTTGCCTCTTCGGCTTGCGCAGCAGCAGGCCCAGAGCCGCGCCCGCCACGGCGACGAATACGAGAATGAAGAACGTATGCCCGAACGCTTCCGCGAAGATCGGCAGATCCGGCGCCGGCTTTTGCTGAGCGACCATCAGATCCTGCATCCTCGTCGTCGAGATCGTCGTCAGCACGGCGACCGCGAACGACATCATTACCTGCTGGGCCGCATTCGTCAGCGACGTGACGCGGCCGACGAGGTTCAGCGGGGCGGATTGGATCAGATGCGTATTGAGCGGCATCATGAACAGGCCCATTCCCGCTCCCAGCAAGCCGAGCGGAAGCATGATCGCCAGCTTGCCGTCGTCCGCGGAGATGTTGGACAGCAGGAAAGCCGCGACCGTCGTGATCGTCATCCCGACGAGAACGAGCGGCCTGGCGCCGAAGCGGTCGGACAGCTTGCCGCCGATCGGCATGAACAGGCCGGAGGCGAGCGCTTGCGGAAGCATCATCAAGCCCGCTTCCATCGGAGAATAGCCTTTCGCCTGCTGCAGGAACAATGGCACGAGGAACAGCGTTCCGAACAGCGCGATCTGCGACACCCACTGCACGAGGATCCCCTTCGTGAAGTTGCCCGAACGGAAGACGCGAAGCTCGAGCAGCGGATTCGTCTTGCGCAGCTCCGCGACGATGAACAGAACGAGCGCGATTACGCCGATGCCGACTCCGATAACGGTCGGAAGCTCGGTCCAGGTGGATTTCCCGGTCATCGGGTCGATGCCGCCCTCGGATACGCCGTAGACGAGGGCGGCGAAGGCGAGCGGACCGAGAATCATGCCGAGCCTGTCGAGCGAAGCGACGGTCTGGCGTCCGATATTCGGCAGAGTGCGAATGCCGAGCAGAATCCCGATGACGCCGATCGGAAGATTGATCAGGAAGATCCATTTCCAGCTGTAGTATTCGACGAACCAGCCCGCCAGTACCGGGCCGAGCGCGGGCGCCAGCAAGATCGGGACGCCCATCATCCCCATGACCGCTCCGACTTTGCTCGGCGGAGCGAGACGGTATACGAAAGCCATCGAGATCGGCACGACCACGCCGCCGCCGATTCCCTGCACGATCCGGAACGCGATCAACAGCTCGACGCTGGTCGCCAGCGCGCACAGCAGCGAGCCGATCGTGAACAGTCCGATCGAGATCAGGAACACCCGCTTCGCGCCGAAACGGTCGGATAGCCAGCCGGCCAGCGGAATAACGGCCGCTTGCGCCAGCGCGTAACCGATAACCGTCCATTGCACTAGCGTCAGGTTAGGCAGATTAAATTCCTGTTGAAGCTTGGGCAGAGCGACGTTAACGGCCGTACCGTCCAGAATGACCATGAAAATTCCGATGATGATCGCGACCAGCGGTCCGAGTATGCTTCGCACCGAGATCGCGTTGTCCGCCGTTTCCGGCGTTTGGGGGGATGACATATAAAACCTCCTATCCGAATGGAGAGGCTTCCGTTGCGCGGTCTCTCTCGTCCATTGACCGGCGCGAATAGCGGCGATACAATAGAAGCATGTGGACGCTGCAATGAAAACCCGTATCATAAACGGACAATTGTCCGTTTAATCTCGATGTTACCGGACAATTGTCCGGTTGTCAATATGCGGAAATCGATTGGACGAGATTAGCGAGGTGACTGTTCGTGACCGATAGACGGGAACGCAGAGACGCGGTCGAGAATCGTCAGCTTATTCTTCAGACCGCTCATCAACTGTTCAGGGAATACGGCGTTCAGCCGGTCAGCATGCACCAGATCGCCAAGACGGCCGGGATCGGGCAAGCGACGCTCTACCGGAAATACGCCCATAAAGGCGATCTGTGCCTCGATATGCTGCACGAATACGGCGACAAACTGATCGACGAGATCGGGGATTATTTGAAACGAAGCGAAGAGAAACCGGCATGGGAACGGCTGTCGGGCATTCTGGACTTCTGGATCGACGCGATCGAAGACAAGGCGGAGCTCCTTCTCGAGACCGAAGCGAAGATGAACTGCGCCGACGACCGTGGAAACTTCTTCCACTCCCCGATGTACCGGTTTTCCCGGAGCAAAATATCGGAGCTTCTCGCCGAGATCGCGGCCGGCGGAACGGAGCAGCCTTTCGATTCGGATCTTGCGGCCCACGCGATCATCTGCTCGATGTCCCCGATCGGGTATTTCCAGATCAAGAAGGAAAGAGGCTATTCCCGCGAGCAGATCAAAGAGCATTACCGCCGGCTGTGTCTTCTCGCGGCGGAGGCGCCGACGGGCCGGCGCCAAGCTTAACGCTCTTCTCCATACCAAAGGCCGAGCTCCGGCAGAGAACGAAATCTGCCGGAGCTCGGCCTTTATTTTACGCTCCGAAGGTGCTCTTCTGACGCTCGCGCGCGAGCCGGGCCTTCCGTTCGGCCACGATGATGGCCGCCGTCACGACTTCGACGAGGAACACCGCGCCCAGCACGTCCATGATGACGTGTTGCTTCACGAACAAGGTGGACATAATAATAAGGCTGGACATCCCGGTGATGAGCGCGACGTTCCATTTGTTGCGGAACGAACTCGTCCAGATCGCCCTCATGACCATGTAACTGGAGAAGCAGTGAATGCTCGGAAAGCAGTTATACGGCTGGTCCCGATTATAAATGTACCGCATCAGCATCGAAAGCGGATCGTCTCCGGTAACGGGAGGACGAGCGACCGTCGTCTGGAAAACCGAGTAAATCAAATAGCAGAGAAGCGCGCTGATCGCATAGGTCATCAGATTTCGGTAATATACGTTGACGTCCTTCTTAAAGAAGTAGAACAAGCAAACGTAAATGTAGAAAATCCAAATCGAATACGGCAGCGCGAACCACTTGACGAACGGGATCGTCCCGTCCACCGCGGTCGCCAAGCTGTATACCTCCTGGTTCTCGATGTTGTTCGTCAGCGCGTACATCCAACCGAGAACCGGAAATATCAGCATCAGCAGCAGCGGCGAGTACTTTTTCCAATCGATTTTTCTAAGGTTCACGCCCTTACCCCCCAATCTATATCTATAGCGCCAACCGTCTATTCATGCTTGGGCAAGTGACTCACGTAGCTGTTCGAAAGCCGCAAAAGCTCCAACGCTCGATTATATTCATCTATAGAGAAATCGGTCTCAGCCGACTGTCCCCCGTCGAACGGATAGCTGACCCCGTCCTCGTAGTTTAGACCGGGAACGAAAATTCCGTTGCCGTTCACGAACGAGCCCGAGGGCAAATAATATCTTTGCGGCAGCACGTTAACGTTATGGTTGAGCAAATCCTGACCGAAATGAATATGTCCCTTAAGCGAAATCCCCAGAAGATTGGCGATCGTCGGGAAAACGTCCACCTGCCCCCCCGGCTGCGGAAACGACCGAGGCTCCGTCGCTCCCGGAGAAGCCATGATCAGCGGGATGTTCAGCATTTCGGAAAACCCGTACTCTCGTCCGTATATTTCCTTCATCAGGTTCTTCTCGTGATCCGTGAGCGAGTAGATGGGCAATCCCAGATGATCTCCGTAGATGACCAGCAGCGTATTGTCCCACAAGCCGTTCTCCTTCAACCTGTCGATGAACCGGCCGAGAGCGTAGTCCGTGTAGTTCTGAGCCTGGATGTAATCTCCGACGAGCGTGTCCCGATAGCGCTCCGGAAGCTCCAAACGGACTTTGCGCTCCGGAATGTTGAACGGATGGTGGGAAGACATCGAGATGACTTGCGCATAGAACGGCTTGCCGTCCCGGCTGATCTTAGCCAACTCGTCGGCCGTCTTCTCGTATAGAATCTCATCCGAAGGACCGAAGAACACCATATCTTCGTCTCCGAAAAATTCGGCGTCGTAATAGCGATCGAAACCGAGTCCCTTATACAACTCCTTGCGGTTCCAGAACTGAACGTCGTTCGTATGGAAGGTCGCCGTCGCATAGCCGCGTTCCGCCAGCTTCTTGGGCATGCTCGGCAGCTCCAGACCGCCGTACTCCTGAGCCGCGGCTCCGTACTGGGGAATGTAGAAGGCGGTGTTGACGACGAATTCCGCATCCGACGTATTCCCTTGCCCGACCTGCTGGTAGAACCTCGGGAAGTAGAAATTGTTCTTGGCGAGCCCGTTCATGACGGGCGTGATTTCCTTCCCGTCTATTTCCCGGCCGATCAGGAAATTCTGGAACGCTTCGAGCTGGAGCACGATAACGTTCTTCCCTTCGGCCGCTCCCCAATAGAGCGGAGTCTCGGGTTCTTGAATGCCTTTCAATTCGGCGATCGTCTCCTCGGTCACCTTGCTCGGATCCTCGATCTCTTGCGTGGCGCTGGAGATCATCGCGTAAGCTTCATAGTTCAGGATCCCCATGTTCTCGGCTTGCTTCAGCTCGTTAATGCTGTCGCTGTGCGTCCATACCGTAGCGACGCTGCCGATTAGGGAGACGGCGAACACGACCGAGACCAACGCGCCGGATTCCCTTCGCGCCAAGGATTTGGTCCAGCCCCTGAATCTTCGGCTGGCATACAGAAGCAGGAACGCGACAATGTCCGTATAAATGAACAAGAAGTAAGGATGCAGGAGGGAGAATACGCTCCCCTTCACTTCCGTGACCTGGTTGACCTGCCGCAGAGCGTGGTACGTCACGATGACGCCGAAGTATTTGTAGTACATAATGACGGCGAAGTAGATCGACGTGACGATGATGTCCACCGTCAAGTAAGCGGCCATCTTCCGTTTCGGCGCAAGCCATTCGATCAGGCAGAACAACACCCAGACGGACGGAATCCCCGTGGCCAGCTGCAGCCAGATCGAAGCCCCGTCGAACACGACGAGCCGAGCCAGAAGAATTTTCAGCACCATTATGAAGGAGAAGAAAACGAAAGGCTTGGATAGCCAACTTCTCCATCTTGAAGCTTTCATTCCCGTTCACCTCCGAACCCTACTTATTATACAGAATGTTAACTAGGCGTTAAAGCCTTGTATGAAGGAAGATTACCTAAAGGTTGGCTAAAGAAATTCGATTCGCGTATAATGCAACCATAAACTTCGAAAGGGGAACGACCCCATGGCGATTTCCTATACGAGATCCTATGATCTTATTCTGGACGACTTGTCCCGGGCATTGACGACCGTGCCGCAATTTTACGAAGCGTTCGAGATGGAGGAAGCCGACTGGCGCGACCTGACCAAGGACGAGCGGGAGGTGTGCGTCCGGACGCTCGCCGACGATCTGTTCTACCTTCTCGGCTCGGAGCCTTCCGCGGAAGTCGGGCTCGGCACGGCGGAATACGATTCCGGCCACGCGATCATCAAGATTACGGCCGACTCCCAGCTCGTCCACGTCATCGCTTTGCGCGAATAAGCGCGTAGCTCTCCCGGATCCGGCCGAACTGGAAGGCCAGATAGATGAAGAACAGCGTCAATACCGCTCCGATGCCGACGACCGAATAATTGACGGGCACTTCCATCCCCCTGAGCGTCAAATACAGGAACAGGCCGACGACCGTTAGCGCGTTCTCGACGAAGTTCTGAACGGCGATCGTTCTGCCGGGCCCGACAAGGGCTTTGCCTTCCTCTTGGAGCATCGTGTTCAGCGGGATCAGGAAAATACCGCCCATGACCCCCGTAAAGAACAAAAGCGTTACCGTCAGCCATAGCTCGTTCGTAAAGTTCGCGGCCATGACCGCTCCGACCATCGCGATGCCGTAGAAGAATCCGCGGTATAGCCGGCCTTCGGGCACCAGCCTGGGCGTCAGCCACGCGCTGGCCACGACTCCGAGCGCGGTAACCCCGATGATCAACGATTGCTGGTCGGTATCCACGATGCCGAGGTTGAGCGGAAGCCAGGCGATCAGCGCGATCCGCAGCACGGACGCCGTCAGCCAGAACGCTCCCGTACCGATCAGCGAGAAGCGGCTTCTGCGATTGCGGAACAGCTTGAGCGTATCCCGGAAAAAAAGGCCGGAAGCTTCCTTGTAGCGAATATCGGGATTACCCGGTTTAACCGGCACCAGGAACGTCATCGCCAGCGACAGCAAATAAATGAACAAGCAGACGAGAATGGCCGGCAGATCGGACCGGGCGGCCAGGAAACCGCCCGCTACCGTTCCGAGCAGTATGGCGAGAATCGTCGAGCCTTCCACCTGGGCGTTGGCTCTAAGCAGCTCTCTCTCGGATTTCGTAAGCTCCGACAATATCCCGTACTTCCCGGGCGAGTAGACGACGGCCCCGACGCCTACGAAGAAGTAGCAGAGCGCGGGCGGAAGGCCGAGGAGCAGGAGCGAAATGCCGGTCGCTTTCATGACGTTGCCGAGCAGCAGCACGTGCGACTTCGCTTTCTTGTCCGCGAACGCTCCGACGATCGGCGCAAGGACGACGTAGGCGACTAGAAACGCCATTTGGATGTAGGTAACCATTCCGTCGGGATCGGCCGCGCCTTCCCGCTTGACCAGACCCACGATAAGAAAAAAATTCAGATTATCCGCGAACGCGCTTAAAAATTGAGTCCACACGACCGCGTTAAGCGGTTTTATTTTTTTAAGAAGAGCGAGCAAAATTTTCCATCCTTTCGTATCGGCCCCCTTATTATACTCCTTCCCCCTCAATTGACAATAACGAACGAACCCTTATTGGTTCTATCTGCCCATGCGGAAGCGCGCCTCCATCCGCTTCGGTCGCACCGGTCGGGATTCGCGCCTCAAGACCTACGCAAAAACGCAACTTAAGACCGCAACCGCCCCTTTCCGCATAGTCTCCTCGGCTGTTTTCAACCCGCTCCCGAATGTGGTTAGCTTATTAAGGTGCCTGCCAGGCCATTCAGAGACGGGAGGATCTTTATGCGTCGTTTTACGTTTTTCGCTATTCTTATCGCAATCATCAGCACGGGAAGTTCGGCCTACGCGCAAGGAGCCGGCAAAAGCCCCTTCGCCGACATCCGGGGTCATTGGGCCGAGGAAACGATCGCGGACATGGTATCCAAGGGCATTCTCGACGGGTACCCGGACGGGACGTTCCGGCCCGACGCCCCCGTGAAGGTCGATCAATTCATCAAGATGCTCGTCTTGTCCTATACCGACTTGCACCAGAACGGCGAGCGGAGCTGGAATTCCCCTTTCCTGCAAAGCTTGAGCGCGGAGAACCAGACGATCCTGAAGCAAGATTACCGCTATTTCGATTTCAAACCGGCGACTACCGGGTATTGGGCCAAGCCTTACATCGATGTCGCCAGCGATCTGCACTTTCTGAACCGGAGCCGATACAGCGACTTCCAGAACGATATGACGCGCGAGAACGTCGCGGAAGTGATCTATTATACGCTTCAAGAAACCGAGTTTCTCGAGGATTCGCAGTTCAGCAGGCAGCTCGCGCAAGCCTACGGGGATTTGATGAGCGCCTCGGAGCGGGAACAGAAGTTCATTGCGGAAGCTTTGGTCAAAGGGATTATGCAAGGGTATCCGAACGGTTATTTCGGCGTCGGCGACATCGTGACCCGGGCCCAGTCTCTCGTCCTGCTGAACCGGCTCACGGAAAAGAAAAACCGCATCGCCGTAAAATCCGGGGAGAACGGCGACCTGCAGCTCTCCGTTCCGACCGTGGGCGGCGGCAAGCGGACCGTCGTATTCCCGGATCGGAGAATGCGCGACGCTTACGACGTTCTCGAGAAGGCGGGAGCGCTGCGGGGCTCCAATCACGATCTGCTGGATACGAAACTTAGGCTGTTCAAGGACCAGAAGGAAAAGGACGCCGTTCTGGCCGCCGCGAATGCGGATAAAGCGCAGGAGGAGACGGCGCTGTGGCTCGACCCCCAGTACAACACGTACGGCATTACGATCCGGCTGCGCGAGGGTACGCTGGCGCGCAATCAGGAAGCGATCGAATCGTTCGCGAACTACCTGTTCGGCTACAACTCGGCGACGTTCCGCGACCGCTTCAACGAGATTTGCGGCCAAGTCGAGGCCGGCGGGAAAGTCGCTTCCCAACAGCTCGAAATCGGGGAGGACAAGGTGGACGTGCTGGTCGATCCGACCGGTAAAACGGTCATTTTCTCCATCACTAAAAAAGGCCGGTAAAGAGAGGCTGTCCCATAAGCAAGCAAGTTGATTTGAAAGATAACCGATGAACAAGGCGCAAGGGGTATGTACCTCCTTCCGATGCTATACGGAGGTACATACCCCTACTATGTCTATCGATCATCATAAGCAACGCCGCTTATGGGATAGCCCCTTCATTGCGGACCGTTCTCTTCGCCGCCAGGAGGAGAGTTCCCGCGCTTCGCTCAGGCCGGAGTCGGCGCCCCTCCCTGCGCGGCCGCGAGGAGCCGGCCGATCTCCCCCTGCACGTCCTCCGGCTCGCTCGTGTAATTGTACACGCCCAGGAACGTCTCGGTCGCCTGGCGATCCGTACCGATCAGACGGTAAGCCGAAGTCATCTCTTCCGGAACGGGCACGTTCTTCGTAAATTGGCAGCCGAGCCAGAAGCGGGACATCAGCTTTTCTTCCATGGCCGATTGATACGCTTCGCCCATCGACGCCGCGTTAGACCGCCAATCCTCCGGGGAATGCCGCGACAGAACGTCCGCAAGCAGACGCGCTCCGAACAACGCGTCGTGCATCCCTTGGCCGACGCAAGGATCCTTGAAGGTAAACGCGTCGCCAAGCAGCGCCCACCCTTCGCCCATGCCGACGTGCCAGGCGCTGTCGTAACCGTGAAGACCGCGGATCGGCTCGGCGAACTCGGCGTCCCGGAAGCGCTCCGCCAACGTCGTATGCGCGAAGCCTTCTTCGATCAGCTCCCGGAAGCCTGCTTCCGGATCGGCCTTGAACCGGGAAACGCGCGGAAGATCGTCGAGCGGGAACATCCCTCCGACGACGAACCTTCCGTCGCTGGTCGGGAAGACGATAGAGATCTTATCGCGGTTTTTATAGAATTCGACGTGCGCCTCCCCTTCTTGCCGAAATCCGGATACGTAGCCCACATAGGAAGCAAAATCGGTGGGAACCGAGATTTTGCGCTCGCTTCCGACCCATTCCCTGACCTTGGACAATCGGCCGTCCGCACCGACGACGAGCCGGGCCCGGAAGCTCTCCGCAGCTCCGTCTCCGTCGCGGCGCCTCCCTTCCACTCCCGCGACCGCGCCGTTGTCCCGGATCAGCGAAGTCGCCTTAAAGCCTTCGATAGCCGTAACTCCCGGCTGGCTTGCGGCATGCTCGAATAAAATCCGGTCCAAATATTTGCGGCGAACGCACAGGTTGCCGTGAATTCCGTTCGTCTCGGGGAATAATCCATCGATGACCGCGCCGTCGAAATTGATGTGTCCTCTGCGATAGATCGGGGTGCCCGTTCGCAGAACGGCTTCCAATACCCCCATCTCCCGCAGCATTCCTAGGGAATTGCCGAACATATTATGCGTGGACAGCGTATCGCTGGGAAAGGTAGACCGATCCAGAAGCAGCACCCGATATCCCGCCTTGGCCAAGTAATACGCCAGCGAAGAGCCCGCCACCCGGGCCCCCACCACAATCGCATCGAAGCTCATAACCATCTCTCCTGTCCTTTCCGTCCTTCAGGACGGAATCGTCTCCGACCATCGTATCCCCGGCGAGCGTCATATGACCAGTTACTCCGGTCATCAAGAAGTCACGAATGTCGGCGGAGGAGACGGGGACGTTCCGAAAGCCGGCGAAATCGATCGGGACTTTCACCCTAGAGATGACGCCCATGCTGGGCGTACACGAAAAGAGACTCCCGACGAATATCGTCGGGAGTCTCTTTTCTGCGCGTTAAACTTACAGTTTAACTACGTTTTCTGCTTGCGGTCCGCGGTTGCCTTGAACAACGTTGAACTGAACGCGTTGGCCTTCGTCCAAAGTCTTGAAGCCTTCGCCCGTGATCGCGCTGAAGTGCACGAATACGTCGTTGCCGCCTTCAACTTCGATGAAGCCGAAGCCTTTGTCCGCGTTAAACCATTTAACTGTACCCTCTTGCATGTATTTCACCTCCAAATACGGATGCCTCATGAACTTTTTTATTCATACGAATAAAAAATTCACAAAACGGCAGGGTTAACTTCAAAATGATAACCCTTTCCATTTTGTGAATTCAGGTCACGATTTCGATAGTCTTTACTATAGCAGGTTCCCGCTAAAAAAGCAAACTTATTCTTCTGTCCGAAAATTAGTCTATCCAACTTTCGTTTCCTTTATAAGCGGCTAATCGTGTCATTGGCAAAAATCGCGAGGACGGGCGTGCCCGAAGTCCCGTTCTCGCGGGCCCGATGCCGCCGCCTAACGCAAAGTTGCCTCAAATCGTTCTTGATCCGTTATACTGGCAATAGGAAACGGAGTTGAGATCCATATGCCAGCCACTGAGAGCAAAGTCGTTCGTTCGGTTTGTCCTTTCGATTGTCCCGACACGTGCAGCCTGCGCGTCACCCTGGAAAACGACGCTATCGTATCTATAGACGGAAATCCCGATCATCCGGTCACGCAAGGCGCGATCTGCAACAAAGTCCGGAATTTGCGCGAGCGCGTGTATCACCCCGACCGCGTGCTCCATCCCCTGCGCAGAACCGGCCCCAAGGGAACGCTCGAATTCGAGCGGATCGCCTGGGACGAAGCTTATGGCGAGATCGTCTCCAGACTGCAAGCCGCCATCGCCGCCAAGGGAGCGGAGTCGATTCTGCCCTACAGCTTTTACGGCAACATGGGCATCTTGAACGCCGAAGGGATGGATCGGCGCTTCTTCCACCGGTTAGGCTCCAGCCGCCTGGAACGGACGATCTGCAACGCGGCCGGCTCCGCCGGCTACGGCTATACGATGGGCGCCTCCGCGGGCACCGATCCCGAGACGACGATCCATACGAAGTATGCCCTGATCTGGGGCTGCAATCTCGTATCGACCAACATGCACCAGGCGATGTACCTGACGGAAGCCCGCAAGCGCGGGGCGAAAATCGTCCACATCGACGTTCACCGCAACCGCACCTCGGCCTGGGCCGACGAATTCGTAGGCATTCTTCCGGGGACGGACGCGGCGCTGGCGCTCGGCATGATGCACGTGCTGATCCGGGAGAAGCGGACGGACGAGCGGTTTATCTCGGAGTATACGAAAGGGTTCGAGGAGCTTGCCGCCCAGGCGGAGAATTACCCTCCGGAGCGGGTCGCGGAAATCACCGGAGTCCCGGCCGAGACGGTCGTCAGGCTTGCCCGGGAATACGCGGGGACATCGCCGTCGTTCATCCGCATCGGCAACGGTCTTCAGCATCACGACAACGGCGGCATGGCGATCCGCGCGATCGCCTGCCTGCCCGCCTTGACCGGCCAGTGGGGCATACCTGGCGGAGGAGCGATCAAGGGCAACAGCCATTATTCCGCGGTTAACGCCTTTAAGCTGGAACGGCCGGACCTGCTGCCCGATCGCAATGTCCGCTCGATTAATATGAACCGGCTTGGCGAGGCGCTGCTGGAGGCGGAACCGTCCGTGGACGTGCTGTTCGTCTACAACAGCAATCCCGCGCTCGTCGCGCCCGACCAGAATCGGGTGCGCCAAGGGTTGATGAGGAACGATCTGTTCACCGTGACGCACGACCTGTTCCTGACCGACACGTGCAAATACGCGGATCTCGTGCTGCCCGCGACGAGCCATTTCGAGAATTTGGACCTGTACTCGTCTTACTGGCATCTGCACTTGCAGCTGCACGAGCCGATTCTGGAGCCGATGGGCGAATGCAAATCCAACTTCGCGCTGTTCAAGGAGCTTGGGCTGCGCATGGGGTTCGAGCCCGAGACGTTCGATATCACCGAAGAACAAATGATTCGCGAGGCATTGGAATACGAGAGCCCGTTTCTGGACGGGTTAACTTACGAGGAATTGCGGCGGGAAGGATCCGTGAAAATGAAGCTGGATCGCCCCTCGCTCGTTCCGGGCCGAATTCCGACGCCTTCCGGCAAAATCGAGCTGTTCTCCGAACGGATGCGCAGCGCGGGACTGCCGCCGGTGCCGGAATACGCGCCGCTGAGGGAGCCGGAGGAATTCCCTTTCCTGCTCGTCACCGGCCCCAATCACAGCTTCATCAATTCCACTTTCGGCAACCAGCCCCGGCTGAAGAAGCTGGAGAAGGAGCCGGTCGTCGATATGAACGCCGAAGACGCCGCCGCCCGAGGCATCGCGCACGGAGATCCGGTGCGAATGTGGAACGGGCGCGGCGAAGTCCGCTTGAAGGCGAAGGTTGCGGATAACGTGCTGCCGGGGGTGCTCGTCACGCAAGGCTTGTGGTGGGAGCACGGCAACGACGGGGTTCAGGCCGTCAACGCCCTGACCTCCCAGCGCCTGGCCGATATGGGCGGCGGAGCGACGTTCTTCTCCACGCGGGTCGAAATCGAGAAGCTATAGCTTCACGACGATCCGGCCTTTGGACTTGCCCGCGAGCATGACCGCCATCGCCGGCGGAACGTCGCGCAGGGGAATTTCGGACGACAGCTCCCGCAGCATGGCCGGCCGGTATTCCGATGCCAGCAGCTCCCACGTCCTTCGTCTGGCCGGCATCGGGACGAACACGGAGTCGATGCCGATCAGCCGGACGCCGCGAAGAATAAACGGGAATACCGTCGTCGGCAGGTCGGTGCCTCCCGTCAATCCGCTGGCGGCGACGGTCCCCCCGTATTTCGCGGCGGCCAGCACCGCGGCGAGAGGCTTGCCGCCGACGCAATCGACGATGCCGGACCAGCGCTGCTTGTCCAGGGAGCGGGGAGCGTCCGGCGCCAACTCGTCGCGGCTAATGACGCTGGCGGCGCCGATCCGGACAAGCTCCTCCCTCGCCTCCGGTTTGCCCGTGCTGGCCGTCACCTCGTAGCCGAGCTTCGAGAGGATCGACACCGCGACGCTTCCTACGCCCCCGGTCGCTCCGGTTACCAGCACCGGTCCTCCCTCCGGAACGACTCCGTTGTCCCGCAAAGCCCGAACCGACAGCGCCGCCGTAAAGCCCGCCGTCCCGTAGATCATCGCGTCCTTGAGCGTCAATCCGTCCGGAAGCGGAACCGCCCAGTCGGCCGGAATGCGCGCGTATTGTCCGTACCCGCCGTAATGGGTGACGCCGAGACCGTAGCCCGTCGCCACGATGGCGTCCCCTTCGCGGAAACGGCCGTCCTCGCTGGCGACGACGGTGCCCGCCAGATCGATGCCGGGGACGAAAGGATAGGTTTTCACGATGTTGCCGTCCGGAGCGGCGGCCAGCGCGTCCTTGTAGTTCAAGCTGGAGTAGGCTACCCGAACGAGCAGCTCTCCCTGCGGAAGCTGCTCCGCCGACAGCCGCCTGATCTCGCATTTCACCCCGTTGTCCGTACGATCCGCGATCAGTGCTTCGAAGGCCTCCATGATCTTGCCCCTCTCTTGTGCTTATTCCCTCTCTCTCCAGCTTAAGCCAGCTCGGGCTTGGGCACAAGAACCGAATGCTGCGTCACCGTATGAAGATCGCGCCAAATCCGGTTGATCGGACGATCTTCCATCAGCGCGTCCATGCCGAGCAGGGGAAATACCGTATGCGCATACGCTAATGCGCTTCGGGACAGTTCCTGGCACGTCCATCCAACCTCGCCCTGATCGGACTCCTGCATTTCCCCCGTTCCCACGAAGGCGTCCCACGTTCGTTCCACCGTCTCGTAAAACCTCATCGCATCCGACTCCAGCTTCGTTTCCTGCTCGGCGATCGCGCGCTCCGTAACTTCGGCTCGGCCCGGCTTGGCAGCCTCCCATACGGCACGTTTGGATGCGACAAGCGAACGGGCCTCAGAGAGAAAATGCCGACAAATGCCGAGACAGACGGCGGCGAACGACGTCTGGGCGAACGGCAGGAACGGATAGCGGAAAATGGGATCGTCGTAGCGGGGCGGGCTCATAATACTGAATGTGCGTTCCTCAGGTACGAACGCGTCGTCAACCGCCATCGAATGGCTGTCCGTTCCCTTCAGGCCGAACGAATGCCAATCGCGGACGATGCGTACCTGATCGGGAAGAAACGCGAACGAGCGGATTTCCGGCTCCGCGCCGTCGCCTTTGTCGATGCGGCAGTTCGCCGTGTACAGGCTGGCGAACGTCGAGCCGCTGCAATATTTCCACTGACCGCTGACCCGGTAGCCCCCCTCGACCGGATGGGCGATGCCGTTGGGGTGCCCGCTGCCGGCCACGACCGCGTTCGCCGGACCGAACAGCTCCCGCGCCTGCGCGGTCGGCAGCGCCGCCGAGAAAAATCCGCCTCCCGACCCGATCGTCACGAGCCAGCCGAAGCTCCCGTCGATCTCGGAGGCCTCCGCGAAGACGCGCAGCGCCTCGGGCAACGGCAGCATCAAGCCGTTCAGCTCCTCCGGCACGAACAGCTTGAACAGCTTGGCCTCGTAAATGCTTGCGAGCAAGTCCGAAGGAAGCGCGGTCCCCTCGGGCAAGCCCGCATATTGTTTCGCCGCCAGCGCGAGCGATTCCGAAATTCTCCCCGTTTCCGAGCTTGACATGATAATTTTCCTCTTTTCTTCACTCGCCCTCGGTGGACAAATGTTCATTTTATGGACAGATGTTTAAGCAAGGTGTATGATGAACTTGCTCTCTTATTTACTTGAAATGAAGGAGAATCGGACAATGGACCGCGAACGGCAAATCATGGACCTGATCCGCCACAATCCTTTTATATCGCAGAACGACATCGCCGCCAGCATCGGCATTTCCAGGTCCGCGGTTGCCGGCTATATCGCTTCTCTGACCAAACGCGGCGTCATTCGCGGGCGAGCCTACGTCACCGCCGAGGAAAATTCCGTGCTGTGCGTCGGCGGAGCCAACCTGGACAGCAAGGCGATCGCCAAGCAGCGCATCCGTGCGGGCTCCTCCAATCCGGCCAGCGTGGCAACGGCCTGCGGCGGCGTCGCCCGCAATATCGCGGAGAACCTCGCCCGGCTGAGCTGCACCGTCTCCCTGCTGACCGTCGTCGGGGACGACCAGGCCGGACAATGGGTGCTAAAGGAAACGGCCGCTGCCGGCGTGAACACCTCGCTTGCCCGAGTGCTGCCCGGCGAGAAAACGGGAACGTATAACGCCTTGCTCGGTCCGGACGGAGAGATGTTCGTCGCTTATGCCGACATGGACATCTACGACCGCTTCTCCCCGGACGTTCTGCGGGAGCGGTGGCCGCATATCGCCGCTTCGAAGCTCGTCGTCGCCGACGCGAATTTGCCGGCCGAGACGTTGGCCGAGCTGATCGGCCGCTGCCGCGACGGTACGCTGCCGCTGCTGATCGATCCCGTCTCCTCCGGCAAGGCCAAGAAGCTGCCTGCCGATCTGGCCGGCGTGACCGCGATCTTCCCCAATCTGGAGGAAGCGGTCGAATTGGCCGGAGCGGTCCCCTCGGACGAGCCGGACTGCGCGGAGTTGGCGCGGGCGATTCATGAACGCGGAGTCGCCCACGTCTTCATCACCGTCGGAGAGAAGGGGGTTTTCCATTCTTTCGCCGACGGGGAGCCGGCGCTCATCCCCTCGATTCCGACCGATGTCGTCGAGGTGACGGGAGCCGGGGACGCCTTCGTCGCCGGGGTCGCTTACGGCCTTTTGCACGACCGCTCCTATCGCGAGGCCTGCCGGCTCGGACTCGCCGCCTCCCACCTGACCTTGCAGACCGCCGAGTCCGTCTCGGCTCAGCTTAGCGAGCAGACGCTCCAACTAACCTTAGAGGAGAGATTCCCATGAACAACGCGATTAGCCAGTACCTGACCTATACGGACGAAGTTCGCGAGGCGATCGAGTCAGGCAAGCCGATCGTCGCCCTGGAGACGACGATCATCTCCCACGGCATGCCCTATCCGCAAAATATCGAAATGGCCCGCACCGTCGAGCGGATCATCCGCGAGCAGGGAGCCGTCCCGGCCACGATCGGCATTATGGACGGCCGCGTCAAAATCGGCTTGAACGAGCAGGAGCTGGAAGCCTTCGCCACATCCAATCCCGTCGAAAAAGTCAGCCGCCGCGACTTCCCGTATCTGCTGTCCTCCGGCAAGATCGGCGCGACGACGGTGGCGGCCACGATGATCGGCGCGGCGCTGGCCGGCATCGAAGTGTTCGCGACCGGCGGCATCGGCGGCGTGCACCGCGAAGGCGAGACGACGATGGACGTCTCGGCCGACCTGACCGAGCTGGCGCAGACGAACGTCGCCGTCGTATGCGCGGGAGCCAAGTCGATTCTCGACATCGGCCGCACGCTCGAATATTTGGAGACGCACGGCGTGCCCGTCATCGGCTACAAGACCGACGAATTCCCGTCCTTCTACGCCCGGGAGAGCGGCTACGGCGTCGACTTCCGGCTCGACGAGCCGGCGCAGGTCGCCGACGTGCTGAAGAAAAAATGGCAGCTCGGCTTGCAAGGCGGCGCCATCGTCGCCAACCCGGTTCCGGTCGAATCCGCGCTTCGGCAGGCCGAGATCGAAGGCGTCATTCAGCAGGCGCTAAGCGAAGCGAAAGAGAAGAACGTTACCGGCAAGAAAGTCACTCCGTTCCTGCTCGCCCGGATCAAGGAGCTGACCGACGGCCGCAGCCTGGAGACCAACATCGCGCTCGTCTACCATAATGCCAAAGTGGCGGCGCAGATCGCCGTCGCCCTGAAGGCCTAGGAACGCCTAAGGCGAATGGCCTTCGCCATCCCGTCCAGAACCTTGCTGTATGCCAAGCGGCCGCCGGCCAGACCCTATCGGACAGGGTTGACCCGGACGGCCGCTTGTTTGCCGCTGAGCTGGATGCCGGTTTCCTTGCGGCCGACCGCCGCAAGATCCTTGAGCAGCTGCTCCAGCAGTGCCTTGGCCTGCTGCCCCTCCTTGCCTTGAATTTTCACGACGAACTGCACGGCGTCGCCGGAGGCGAGCAGCTTCTCCGCCTGGCGCCGCTTCGTCTCGTAGTCGTGATCCTCGATGTGGGGCGTCAAGCGTATTTCCTTCACCTTCGGGGGCTGCGCGGCCTTGCGCTCCTGCTGCTTCTCCTTGTCGGCCGCCTGCTTGGCCGTGCCCCGCGGAGCCAGCCTGCACGGAGGCGGGCTGCTCAGCAGCGAAACGCACACCAGATCCGCCTTCAGCTCTCGCGCCAGAGCCAGCGCCTCGTCTCTGGAGACAATGCCCAGATCCTCTCCGTCCGCTCCCGTCAGCCTCACCTCGGAAGCTTTTATTTTCTCGTTCATAATCAGCACGGTTTCATCCTCTTTTCTCATCGCACGTCGGTAATGCCGACGTACGGCCACTGGGTTCCCAGCGCGAACGACAAGCCGAACAGCGCCGCCGTCGCGGCCCCGAACACGAGGTCGCGGTAGCTGAACCCGATAACATAATAATAGGTTCTTCGCGCCTGCCCGGCAAACCGCTTCGCCTCCATCGCCACCGCGATCCGATGCGCCCGCCGAATGCTCTGCGCCAGCAGCGGAATCGCATAGCGGCGCCACGTCTGAATGAACGTCTTCAGCTTACCCTGCTTTTTCATTCCTCTAATCTTCAGAGCGTAGCGCAGCGTCTGGAACTCTTCGGCGAGAATCGGAATCATCCGCATCGCGGCGAGAAAGCTGTAAGCGTATTTCGGCGGCAGCTTCGCCTTCTGCATCAGCGCGTAGAACAGGTCGACCGGACGCGTCGTCAGTCCGAACAGCAGGCCGACCGCCGCCATGCTCAGAGCCCTGAAGCCGAGATGAAGCCCGCGATAATAGCTTTCCTCGGTAATGTTCACGATGCCCCACGAAAACCACGGCGTCTCTCCCTTTCCGAAGAACATCATGCCCGTCGTCGAGGAGACGAATACGAGGAGGAACGGAGAGGCGTACAGGAGCAGCCTACGCCACGGGTGGCCCGACCAGAGCAGCAGCAGCACGGATCCGGCCGCCACGTTCGCCATGACGCTGAAGTCGTGAATGAGAATGACGGCGAAAAACCAGAGCGAAAACAGCGAGAGCTTCACGACGGGATTAACGCGATGAAGCCACGTCCGCTTGTGCGGAAAGGTCAATTGCATCCGTCAGCCTCCCTTCCCGGACGCGCCAGACGACCGTGCAATAGCGTTCCGCGATCCGGGGATCGTGCGTCACCATGAGGATCGCCATCCCTTCCGAGCGGAGGCGCTCCAGCAGTTCCAGCATGGCGAACGTATTTCGCGCGTCCAGCCCGAACGTCGGCTCGTCGAGCAGCAGCAGCCGCTGACCCCGGACGATCGCGGAAGCGACGCTGAGCCGCCTCTTCTGTCCCATCGACAGCTGGTAGGGATGACGGCTCGCGCAATCCTCGAGCTGCAATTCCTCCATTAATCGCTCACTTCTCCCGCGCCGCTCCCCCGCTTCCGCTCCGTCGACTAGAAGCGAGTACTCGACCTCGTCCCGAACCGAGTTCGTCACGAATTGAAGCTCCGGATTCTGAAACACGAACGCGGCATGCTCGGCCAGCTGCTCCGTCTTCCGCAGCTCCCGTCCGGCCACCCTGCACAGCCCCTCCGTCTTGATCAGGCGCATGATCGCGAGCAGGAGCGAGCTTTTGCCGGCTCCGTTATCGCCCATGACGGCGATCCAGTCTCCCGGCCTGATCTCCGCCCGTTCCGCCTCGATGACCGGCTTCGTCCCTCTGAGGCCGCGGTAGTTTCGCAGCTCGACGATCGGCGGGGACGTACGCTCGGCAACCTCTTTTCGGCCGATCTCTCCCTCGGCATTCGCACGTTTTATCTCCGTCCGTTCGGCGATCTCCGCTTCGCAGCTCCTCCGGTCATCCTTGGTCGCCTGGGAGGCCCGGCGTCCGCCAAGCTCCCGATCGCGCTCCTCCCAAATTCCCGGATACCAGATCCCGTAACGGTTAAGCTCGGATCGATAACCCGCGAAGACATCCGCCGCCGCGCCGTCCGCGACGATCTCGCCGCTCGGCCCGAGGACGACGATCCGGTCGAACAGATCGGCGACGCCTTCGATTTTATGCTCGACGGCGATTAGCGTCATGCCGTCCGCGACCGAACGGATCGTCCGCCACACCTGCTCCGTGCCTCCATCGTCGAGCAGCGCGGTCGGTTCGTCCAGAAACAGCACGTCAGGCTCCGTCGCCAGCGCGGTCGCGATCGCCAGCCGCTGTTTCATCCCCTGCGAGAGCGACTGAATCGGCACGTGCGGGTCGGGCAAGTCGAGCCCGACTTGACGCAAATGCCGGGAGATGCGGGCCTGCATCTGCTCGCGGGGCACTTGCAGGTTCTCCAGTACGAAGGCGAGCTCCTCGTCTACGTAGGGCATGCAGAACTGCGTGTCCGGGTCCTGAAACACGTATCCCCATCGCTTAGGAACGACCGTCTCGTCCGCGAGCATCGGCACCTCGATCGAACCGGGGATCAGTCCGCTCAGCACCTGAAGCAGCGTCGATTTGCCGCAGCCGCTCGGACCGAGCAGCAGCGTATGCTCCCCTTGGCGAAACGAAAGAGTAACGCCTTGAAACAGCAAGGCGTCCTCTCCCGCGAACTTCAGCTTCAGGTTGGACACCGAGGCCGCAATGGCGCTTGGCCGCCCGGACGCCGACGTCGGCTCCGGCGTTAACGAACCGGGCGCGGCCGGACGAACGGGATCGTTCATTGCGGCCGCCTTCGCCGAGGTTCCGATAGCCGCCGTAGAAGCAGAAAGCTCCGTCATGCCCGGTGGAGCGCGTCGTAATCCTGCTTCGAAGCGGGACGCAAAACTTTGGTCACCCCCGTCAGCTCCAGCGCCTTCGCCAAGGAATAAGCGAAGATGCCCGCGATGACGATGCTGCCGATCAGGCGCAGTCCGATGAACAGCATATAGTTCCATGCCGTCAGCTGCTCGATGTAGCCGTAGCCGAAATCCAGCACCAGCGAACCTGCCGCCGCGCCGATCGCCGCCAGCGATGCGACCCAAACCGAGAAGTTGCGATACAGGAAAATCGCGAATACGATCTCGGCTCCAAGTCCTTGCAGCAGCCCGTACCATAGCGTAGCCACACCCCATTCGCTGCCGAGCAGCGCGCTCACGCTTGCCGCCGCGATCTCGGCCAGCACTGCCACCCCTGGCTTGCGGATCACGAGAAACGCGAACGTCCCGGCTAGGAACCACATGCCGTACGACAGCTGCTCCGCATGCAGGCCTAGCGGCTTGAAGACGTCGTACATCGGGTCCCACAATCTGTAGATGATGCCGAATACGACCGCGATCACGATCGTGACCAGAATATCGGTCAATTTCAATCCCCGGGACTTCGTCCCTTGTCCGGCTTGCGCCATAGCTTCAACACTCCTTCTCCCGAATGGTATAGGTTGAACCAAAGATAAGCAGGGACCGTTGCATTCCGAAAGGGATGGCTTTGCCGGCTTCAGACAGGTTGTTTTGAGCTGCTTGGTTCGATAAGGCCTTTATAGGAGTGCAGCTCAAAGCCAAAACTCGCGGCAAAACCATTCCCTTTCTCCATTACACTGGGTTCGCCCTTCGCAGTCTCTTTAGTTCAATCTACAAAATTGCCTCTTGAACGCTCAGACGGGCAAACGAGCAGCGTCAGGTCCCCCGCGGATATCCGAACGGTTTTGCGCGCAAACGAAAAAGCCCGCCCCTTACGAGCAGGGCAGGCTAGCGCACGGCATCCGAAGATACGCGACCAAAGTTGTCTCTACGCTGGCATTACCCAGATCAGATCGACGGTCAGCGGCATACGGCCTCAATCTCAGCCTGACTTCATCAAGCACCCGTTTCTTTGCGATTCAATTACCTATAACTTATCTCATGCGCAAGGTTTTGGCAATATCGTTTTGCGCCGGCGATCCAGAAAGTCCTCCGGCAACCACTTCAACGGTGAAGCCCTCTTTATTTTCCGGCTTGCCGATAGAGCTCGCGGCTCTTGAACCCGTCCCCGAGGATCGCTTTCATTTCTTCCCGCCGATTCGCGCGCGTCTCCTCTTGCTTCGCGCTGTAGACGTAACGCGCCCAATCCTTGCGATAACCCGGCGTAAGCGAACGGTAGAAGGCCAATAGCTCCGGAGAATCGGCCAAATCCCGCTCCACGCTCGGGATCAGATCGACGTAGTCGTCCACCCGCTGGCTCGGCTGAGCCGCCCGTGACGAAATCTTTCCTTTGCCCGCGGAGTCCTCCTTGAATCCGACGACGGTAAACACGTCGTCCAGTCCGACCATCCTCGCGAACTTGACGGCGCTCCCTCCGATATACCCTTCCTCGTCGGCCCCCAACCCCGGGAACAGATCGTCCCGGTGGATAGACGTCGCGTACTTTTTATTGCCCAGCTTCGGATACGCCGCGAACAGATAGCCGTTCGGGCGAAGCGCCTGCTTGGCGACAATCCGATCGACGAGGCTCTTCAATGCCTCCAAATCGAGCGTGAATGCAAAGATCAAGTCGTATCCGCCGTCCTTGAGAGACGTGTCGTACCCCTC
The DNA here is from genome assembly GCA_023418755.1 of Bacillota bacterium. Lineage (GTDB taxonomy): Bacteria > Bacillota > Bacilli > Paenibacillales > Paenibacillaceae > Cohnella. The sequence goes on from JAEZZE010000404.1 coordinate 29,730, forward strand.
CAATTCCGCGAAATAATCCGTATCCTCCGGTTGGTTCAAAATCGCGACGCGCTCGTATTTGCGCAACCCCAGCTTCTCCACGATCGTTTTCGACATGGCTTCATCCTCCAGGCGATTATCGGTTATACGATCATTATAGCCGATAATCGCCGCGGTTTACTGGAACAACTCGTCCAGCTCCTGCTCGGAAAGCCATTCGTCGTTAATGTACGTGTCCGGCAAATGCTTGATCTTGTCCAGTTCGGCTTCCAGATTATCGTTGGTGACAAACCTTTTCACCTCGTAATGGAACGAGCCTCCGGACGGAGGTTCGCGCCAGCTCTTGCCTTGTTCCAGCCGGACGCCGATTCCCAGCGCGGTGACGCCGATTCCCGGCGGGTTGTTCTGTCCGAAGCTTTCGAAGCCTTCCTCATCCTTCAATTGCTTCCATTTGCGCAGAAACACGGCCCAAGTCTCCCCGGTTACGACCGGCAGCTTCTTGCCCGCCACTTGATAGGCGTTAAGCACGCCCAGCGGCATGGAGTCCTGCGTGAGCACGCCGTCTATCTCCGCGTAAGAAGCCAGCATATCCGCCATGACCCGGCGCGCGATCAAATAATCCCAGCTTCCGTTCTCTTCCGCCAGCACCTCGATATCGGGGAATCGGGCAAGCACATCCTTCATCCCTTCCAGCCGATCGACGTTCGCCGGATTCGTTGCCACTCCTCCGATGATGACGATCCGGCCGGTTCCGCCCAATTGCTCGCTCAGCCATTGCGCCTGCCGGGCTCCCCAAGCCTTCTGGTCGATGACGACGTTCAGCGCGTACGGACTCGTCACCGACTGGTCGAACGCGATGACGCGGATTCCTTTGCGATGGGCTTCCTCGATGACCGGATTCAAGGCGCTCTCCGAATTCGGATCGATCAGCAGCAAGTCGACCTTCTTGTCGATCATGTTGCGGATTTGGGCAATTTGATTGTTGACGTCTTGACCGGCGTTCTGCACGTACAGCTCGGAAATCCAGCCTTTGCGCTTGTATTCATCCGCCTTCTTCTCGATATTCTCGATCATCTGCGTTCTCCAGCTGCTGCCGATGAAGCCGTTGCTCACGCCTACGATCAGCGGCCTGGCCGTTTCCCCGGACGTATTCCAGGTCCGCAGCCCGACGGCCGCCATTCCGCCTAGCACCGCCAGCGCGAGCAGCATCGACAGCCAATGTCTGCGGTTGCCGCGTATTCTCATCGGTTCCTCTCCCGTTCTAGATCCTCGAATCGGTTTCTCCTCGCAGACTCGGACTCGCTCCATAGTACTTCTTGTACACTTTGCTGAAATACTTCGGATCTTCGTACCCGACGATCCCGGCGATTTCCTGCATCCGCAGGGACGTATCGCGCAGCAGCTCCTTGGCTCTCTCCATCCGTTTGGCGGTCAAGTACCCGTTGAAGCTTCGGCCGACGTGCTCCTTGAAGATCCGGCTGAAGTAGATCGGGTGAATATGATACGTCTCGGAGATGGACTGAAGGCCGATGTCTTGGTGATAATGGGTATCGATATACTTGCGAACGATGTCCACGATGTCTTTGCCCGTTCGGTCGGCCGCATGGGCGGTCCTATCGAAATAGCGTTCGATCAGCCTCGAGAACCAGCGCTCCGCTTCGCCCAGGCTTTGCCAGCCCGTGAGCAGCCGGGGCACGTCGTCCGTCATCGCCCGCTCGCCCTCTTGCCCCGGCCAGTTGTCTTCCTCGTGCTTCTTGACCAGCATGTAAGCGCGGATGATCATCTCCTGAACGTCGAGATGATTGAGACGATGGCGCTCCGTCTCCATTCGTTCGAACATCGCTCGAATGCAGATCAGGGCTTGCGACTTCTTGCGTTCTTCCAGACACAGCAGCAGCTCGCGATCGGTCTGCGGCAGACGGACCGGCTGCCGCGGCCGGGACAGCGAGCCGTAATCGATCACCGAGCCGGCTCCCCGCAATAGGCGTTCCCTGACGGCGAACGAAGCGTCCGCGTAGGAACGCCCGATCTGCCCGAGACCCTGGCAAGCGGTGCCGATGCCTATCGTCGCCTGCATTCGCAAATACTGTTTTATCGCCTTGATGTAAGCATAGAACAGCGAATACAGCCTCGTCTTCAGATGCGCTTCCGAACCTCCGCTCAGAAACACGTACTCGCCGGGAACTTGCGGATGGCGGAACAACAGCGTCTCCGTCTTCTCCTCCGCCGCGACCTCGCGGTAAATATTCCTCAGGCCGAAATAAAGAAGATCCTCCGGCAACCCCGGTCCCCCCTCGGCCACAGGGGCCAAGGACATGACCGAGACGACGGCATGGTCAGAGCCGCGCCATCCGATATGCTCGCGGAAATGTTCAAGATCTCCAGGGCGAGGAGGATGAGCCCCGAGGAGCCTGCCCAGCCATTCGTCTCTCCATTGCTGCCTTTGTTGATCCGTCAGATGGGCCGCGTCTCTCATCCGGCTGTCAAGCGAACGTTGGTCCAGCAGCTCTTGCTTCATTTTGCGCAGGGATTCGTTCAGATCGGCTTCCTTGATCGGCTTGAGCAAATATTCGGTCACCTTGTACTTCATCGCGGTGCGGGCGTATTCGAACTTGTCGTGCCCGCTGATGACGATGAACTTCGCCTGCTTGCCCTGCCCGACCACGTCGCGAATCAACTCGAAGCCGTCCATCCGGGGCAAGCAAATATCCGTTATGATGAGATCCACCTTGCGGCTCTCCAGAATGTCCAGCGCCGATTCGGCGTCTTCCGCCTCGTCCGCCAAATCCAGCTCCAACGCTTCCCAGTCGATTTTCGAAAGGATTCCCTTGCGGGTAATCTCTTCGTCCTCGACGATCATCACCTTCATTTTGTCCGTCACCGGTTCCGCTCGCCTCCGTTCCTGCCCCGCTAAGTCAGCATCGGGATTTTCATGACGACCCGAGTCCCTTTGCCGGGCTCGCTGTCGATTTCCAAACCGTACTCCTCGCCGAACGTATGGCGGATCCGCATGTGGACGTTGGCAATGCCGATGTTGCCGTCCCTCGGCTCCACGGACAGCGAGTGCCGATCCGCTTCGCGAAGGCGAGCCTGAACTTCCTTCAGCCGCTCGGGGGACATCCCGGCTCCGTCATCGGCGACTTCGATCGTCAGCGTCTCCTCGCTCGACAGGTAGACCTTGATCGTCAGACGGCCGGGCGTCCGCGACTTGCAAATGCCATGAACGATGGCGTTCTCGACGATCGGCTGCAGCAGCAGCTTCGTAATCAGACCTTTTTCCGTTTCCGGATCGACCTCGATCGTTTCCGAGATTTTGTCCTTGTAACGGATTTTTTGAATATACAGGTATCGCTCCACTTGATTGATTTCTTCCCGAATCGTCGACACGTCGTTCCCGCTGATGCTGTACCGGAAAATATCGCTGAGCCGCTGCGCGATCTCGCTGATTTCCTTCTCCTTCTTAATGGAGGCCATGCTGTCGATGATCGAGAGCGTGTTGTAGAGAAAATGCGGATTGATCTGCGACTGCAGCGCCTTCACCTCCGCCTCCTTCTTGACCAACTCCGACTCGTACACGCGCTTGATCAATTCGTTCATCCGCCTGACCATATGATTGAAATGCCCGCCGAGCATACCGATCTCGTTGCCCGTTCTCAGCGACACGTTCACGCTCAGGTCCCCGCTCTCCACCCTTCTCATGGCGCGGACCAGAACCTCTGCCGGCCGGGATATCGCAGAGGAAATATAGAACGAGACGAAGACGGAGATCAGCAGCAAGACGAGGCCGAGCCTGACGGACACGGTCCTGATCTGGCCGATGTCCTCGGTCAAGTAGTCGTACGGGACGACGCTGACCATGTACCAATCGGCAAGCTCCGATACGCCGTAAGAGACCAGTACCTTCCTGTCGTCGAGATAGGCGGGGAACGTTCGGCTCTCGTCCACCGACGATCGAACGATCCGGGGGATGAACGGGTAATCGGACACCCGGTTCAGCTTGCTCTTGTCGAGGTGCGACACCAGCCTGCGGTCGGAGTCGACGACGAATACGAATCCGGTCGGTCCCAGATCGATGTAGGAGTACGTGTCGGCAAGCGCGAATTCCTTGATGCCCATGACGAGCACGCCAATGTCTTCCCCGCTGTGCAGCGACTTGATTTTGCGCAGCAGGATCGAGATGTTCGGATACAGCACCTGGGAGCTCGCGTAATTGACGGCCCCCTTCCAAGCGTAGGCCCCCGACTGGCTCATCAGCTTCGAATAGGCCGCGTCGTTCCCGAGCTCCCGTGGGCTGACCAAGTATTCTCCGGACGACATGACCCGGTCCGAGCCGCTCAGGACGATTTCCGCGCCGACCACGTCGCTTCGCGAGCCGATAATTCGGTCCAGCTCCCGCTCCACGTCCTTCATTTCCCGAGCCGCCAGCTCCGAGTCCGTCTGCTTCCGCACGCGTTCCAGCCGTTCCTGGAAGCCGGCGTCGGCTACGATCTGCAAGCTTAAATCCTGGACGCTTTCCAGCTTGCCGTCCAGCTTGCCTACCGTTTGGTAGATGATTTGCCGCGAATAGACGGCGATTTTATTTTCGATCGTTTTGTTGGCTTGGGAATAAAGGACGACCGAGATGACGGAGATCGGCAGAACGGACAAAATCACATACGAAATAAACAGCTTCCATTTGATCAATTGGAAATAAGCTGCTGCCGAGCGGAAGAAACGTTGGATAGAATTCGGTTTCATGGATTCCCCTGGCCCCGTCCGAAGGAATTTTCCGTTCGGAACGATTCGTCTATGAGCTTCCTTATAATGCGCTTTCATTTATGTCGGTTGAACCCATGCAAAGGAAGCCCATTGCATTCCGAAAGGGTGGGTTTTGCCGGCTTCAGGTTCAACCTATCCAGTTGCGATTATTATAGCACGCGCCCCGCAGCTCTCGTTCCAAAGTTGAAAAAATCCACCAAACGGGTTAAAAAAGGGGGAATTCCGAGGCGAACGCGTTCCTTATAATGGGTTCAGGTTACCGAGTCATCCTACAAAACGAAAAGGAAGGGTTCCCATGAAAAAAACGTTAGCTTTCCTTATGGCCGTGACGCTCGTCGCCGTACTGGCGGCCTGTTCGTCGGGGAAGTCGAATTCCGGAGGTTCCGAGAAACCGCTCGTCGGCATCAGCGTCCCCCTGGCTCCGACCGGATGGGTTGCCGCCGTCCAGTATTACGCGAACAAATCGGCTCAAGAGCTCGGCCTGAACTACAAAGTCGTCGCTTCGGCCGATCCCAACGAGCAGTCCAGCCAGATCGACGATCTGATCAACCTGAAGCCGCAAGCGATCGTATTGTTCCCGCATAACGACCAGGTCGCGGTTGCGGCCCAGAGAATCAAGGATGCGGGAATCAAGCTGATCACCTTCGACAGAAGCATCAACCCGACAGAGCCGGACCATTACCTTGCAGGCGACAACTACGGAATGGGTGTTGCGGGGGCGAACTACATCGCCGAGAAGCTTGGCAAGAAAGGCGACGTCATTATCGCCGGCATCGCGGCCTACGGGGAAGCGGTCAACGGCTCGCGCATCAAGGGCTTCAAGGACACGATCGCTCAAATCGCGCCGGATATTAAGATCATCGGCGAGTACGACAGCCCGAACGGCTCGCCGGAAGCCGGATTAAAAACGATGACCGATGCGCTTCAGGCCAACAAAAAGATCGACGGCGTCTTCTCGATCGACGACGAGCTTTCGGTGGGACTCTATCAAGCTATCAAAGAGCAGAACAGAACGGACATTAAAGCGATGACCGGAGGCGGCGGCGCCCAGTCGTACTTCAAGCTGATGTCCATCGTGCCGGACGATCTGTGGCTGGCCAGCGCTCTGTACTCGCCGAACATGATCGTCGACTGCGTCAAAATCGCGGACGCCGTGCTCAAAGGAGAATCGCCCGCGGCGGAGACGATCGTGCCTTCCCGGATCGTGGACAGAGACAACGTCAAGGATTATTTGGACGAAAGCTCTCCTTACTAAACTATCGCGCCGGAGTCCGGGAACGATCCGGATTCCGGCTTATCTTCCTCTAGGAGGTGCAAGGATGTCCGACTATGCGCTGCGAATGATCGATATCAACAAAACCTTCGATACCGTTCCCGTGCTGAAGAAAGTAGGTTTGAACGTGCGCCGGGGGGAGATTCACGCTTTGCTGGGCGAGAACGGCGCCGGGAAGTCCACCCTTATGAACATCCTTGGCGGCGTATTTCCCGCCAGTGGCGGCCAAGTGGAAATCGGCGGCAAGGAAGCCGTGCTCCACTCGCCCGGCGAATCCCAGCGCCTGGGCATTGCTTTTATTCACCAGGAATTAAACGTCGTTAACGATCTGCGCGTCTATGAAAATCTGTTTCTCGGATACGAATTGACGAACGGATACGGTCGTATCCAGGCCAAGGAAATGATCCGCAAGTGCCGGGAAATCTTCGATTATATGGGCATTCATCTGAATCCGACAGCGAGGGTCGGCGAGTTGGACGCCTCCTATAAACAGATTATCGAAATCGCCAAAGCGCTGCTTCGGAATGCCAACCTCATCATTATGGACGAACCGACCACATCGCTGACCCGCGCGGAGATCGGGCATGTCTTCGCTATCATGCGTACCTTGAAGGAAAAGGGCGCCTCCATTATCTTCATCTCTCACAAGCTGGGAGAGGTGGTCGAGATTTGCGACCGTTATACGGTGCTTAGAAACGGGGAAAAGATCGTGGAAGACGACATTCACAAGCCCGAAGGCCCGGCAACTCCGGAAATGCTCGCCCGGCATATGGTCGGTCGCGACGTGCTAAGCGTGGAAGCGTACGAGCCGCATCGGATCGGCGACGTTTTGCTGGAAGTCGAAAATCTGTCCGTACGCGGCAGCTTGACAAATATTTCGTTTCAATTGAAAAGAGGAGAAATTCTGGGGTTTACCGGACTTCTGGGAGACGGGCGCACGGAGCTGGCGAGAGCGCTCTTCGGCGATCTTGGCATCGATTCCGGGACGATCAAGGTAGAGGGGAAAAAGATCGTCAACAAAAGCCCCGAGCAAGCCAAAGCGAGAAAGTTCGGCTACGTGCCGGACAATCGCAAGGAAAACGGCATTGTCCAAGATCTTACCGTTACGGAAAACATCACGCTCTCTACTCTGGGAAGCTTCAGGAAGCTTGCGGGACTGGATAAGAAAAAGGAGCTGGCCGTCGCGGCCGAATATGTCGACGCCTTGAAAATCAAGGCGCCCGCTCTCCACTCTCCGATTACCAGCCTTTCCGGAGGAAACCAGCAGAAAGCGGTGCTGGCCAAGTGGCTGCATACCCGGCCTGAAATAATGATTTTCGCCAATCCTACCCAAGGGGTGGATGTCGGGGCGAAAAACGAAATCTATGCCCAGATCATGGAGCTGGCCAAGAACGGCGTCGGCGTGATCGTCATGTCGGGAGAAGCGCACGAGGTTCAAAATATATGCGACAGAGTCTGCGTCCTGTATCACGGAGAGATCAAGGGCGAGTTGACGCGAAGCGAATGCTCGGAGGAGTCCCTGATGATTCTGTCGACCGGCGGTTCGATAAATTCAGCTAAAGGTGGATGCGCTTAATGGAAGTCAATCGTAAAGTCGGCGAGAGCCATGCGGCGAGCGTATGGCGAAAGCTTCAGGCACGGGATCTATGGGGGCAATACAGCATCGTATGGGTCATGCTCGGAATTATCGCCGCCGCTACTTTATTTCTGGGAGATACGTTTCTGGACGCTCAGAACTTCGTCAACATCCTTCGCAACAATGCCATTCTGGGCATATTGGCGCTTGGGATGGCCTTCGTGATCATTTCCGGGAATATCGATCTCAGCATCGGTTCCGCTCTGGTGGCGGTCGGCGCCATCGTCATTGCCGTCACCAATTTCTTCGGAGTCCGGCTCGGTCCGGAGCTGGGCTGGCTGGCCATCTCGCTCGGCATATTGACGGCCTTGATTGGCAGCGCGTTCTTCGGCGCTTTGTGCGGATGGATCACGACGAAAGGAAGAGTGCCTTCCTTCATCGTCACGTTGGGCTTCATGAGCATCTATCGATCCGTAAGCATGTATTATATGAAGGGAGGCGGATTTTTCTGCGACATCCCGGCCTTCCAGAAAATCTCGAATTCCGAGCTGTTCGGCGTCATTCCTCTCCCTATCGTTTATTTTGCGGCGGTTGCCGCGGTATGTTACTATATTGCGAAGCATACCCGTTTCGGACGCCACGTCTATGCCGTAGGCAGCAACGAGAAAGCCGCTCGCCTTAGCGGCATCAATACCGACAAAGTTAAAATTCTTGTCTTCATGCTGATGGGCATCATGGTCGCGATCGCCGTCATTATCGAAACTTCCCGGCTGAACAGCATCAACGCCACTTCTTCGGGTCAAGGTTACGAACTGAATGCCATCGCGGCGGTTGTCATAGGCGGGGTGGCGATGACCGGGGGAAGAGGATCGATCGTCGGAGCCGTCCTGGGCGTGCTGCTGCTCGGTATCATCGGCAATATTCTGAATATCGCCGGGGTCGACGTCTTCCTCGTGAACGCGATCAAGGGCACTCTGGTCATTCTTGCCGTACTGCTTCAGAAGAAACAAGCTGCGAGATAGAGGGGAGCAAGTCGTATGAAGTTCGGGGCCAGCTCTTATATTTGGGTTTCGCCATTCGGCAAGGACACGCTCGATCAGTTCCGGAAAGCCAAGGACATCGGCTTCGACATCTACGAGTTGGCGGTGGAGCAGCCGGCTCTCGTCGACATTCGCGCCGTCGAACAAGCGGCTTCGCGGGCGGGTATTCAATGCACCATTTGCGGCGCTTTCGGACCGGACAGGGATATCAGCTCCGAACGGGAAGAGGTGCGGTCGAACGGCGTGGCCTACATCCGCGCTTTGATCGATATGGCGGAGGCGGTAGGCTCCCCTTACGTATCCGGGCCGATGTATTCCGCCGTGGGCAAAGCCAGGCTGGCAACTCCCGCAGAGAAGCGGCGCCAAACCGATTGGGCGGTCCGCAACATGCAAGCCCTCTCGGAGTACGCCGCCGGCAAAGGAATACGTTTGGCCGTAGAACCGCTTAACCGATTCGAGACGGATTTCATGAATACGGTGGATCAGGCGCTGTCCTTCCTCTCTCTGCTCGGCGCGGACAATGTCGGCCTGCTGCTCGACACGTTCCATATGAATATCGAAGAGAAAGATTTGCCCGCGGCCATCCGCCAAGCCGGAGATAAAATCTTCGCCTTCCATGCCTGCTCCAACGACAGGGGGACGCCCGGGGAGGATCACCTGGATTGGGCGGGCATCGCGCAAGCTTTAAGGGACGTTCATTATGACGGCCCCGTCGTTATCGAATCGTTCACGGCCGACATTACGGAAATCGCCAAAGCCGTGTCCCTGTGGCGCCCGCTGGCCGAATCGCAGGACGCGCTGGCGGAGAACGGATTGAAGTTTTTGAGAAGCATCTTTCCATAATCGCCGCCGATCGCATTCAACGGCCGCAGTCCCTTCGACTGCGGCCGTTGTCCGTTATTCGAGCACGCGGAACGTTCCCGTCCCGAACGCCAGAAGCTCGCCGTCCTCCGTCCTGACGCGCGCCTGCGTCGTCACCGTCTTGCGGGTCATGTGCGCGATCTCCGCTTCCACGTAGACGCGGCCCGCTCCGACGGGCGCGACGTAGTTCAGGTTCAGATGCGTCGTCACGACGCCGGCGTTCGGACGGGCGATCATCGCCGCCAGCCCCATCGCGGAATCGATCATCGTCGCATGCACCCCGCCGTGCAGAATGCCGATCAAATTCAGATGATGCGGCTTCGCGTCCAGCGACACCACGATCCGCCGTTCGTCCACCCGCTCGAACGAGCAGCCGACCCAGCCCCAGAACGTCGATGCCGCCTTCTCTTTCCACTGTTCCATCTGCGGAGGAAGCTCGACTCCCTCGTTCGTCTCCATCCGTTCGTCTCCTCCTCCCGTTTCCCGACTGCTCGCGGCTTAAGCTGATCTCGCGTTCGATTAGCCGCCGAGGCTCGACTAAGCTACTGTCGGACCGGGCCAGACCAACCTCCGCAACCTGTTCAAGCTACTAGCACCCTGGGGGCCGACCAGACGTCGCGGCACTCCTAAGCTGCCGCTTGCGGACCGGGG
>JAEZZE010000059.1 GCA_023418755.1 Bacillota bacterium
CAGTTCGAAGAAAGATCTTTAAGCTCCCGCGCCTTCGCTTGGGCTACGCTTCTCTACCCGTTAACCCAATCATTCTTTAGCCATCTCCCGATGGATAATCTTACTACACAGAATAGTTTGCGCTACCTCGACCGGGCCAAGGTGCGACGGATAAGCTCGCCGTGCGGGCTTATTCGCCTCGACCGGGCCAAGGTGCGAAGGATAAGCTCGCCGTGCGGGCTTATTTGCCTCGACCGGGCAAAGGTTCGACTGATAAGCACGCCGTGCGGGCTTATTGGCCTCGACTGGGCCAAGGTGCGACGGATAAGCTCGCCGTGCAGGCTTATTGGCCTCGACCGGGCCAAGGTGCGACGGATAAGCTCGCCGTGCGGGCTTATTGGCCTGAACTGGGCCCGGGTGTGACGGACAAGCTCGCCGTGCGCGCTTATTCGCCTCGTCCGGGAATGTCTTATGAACGAGATTCGTTCATAATATTGAATTTACCATTCTGGGGTATGCAGTTCAGGGAAATTCGTCGCTACGAGTTTGCGTATCACCAAACGGGGTTCAAAACGGATTCGACGCTCCATTTAGCGGTTCAGTGTGGATTACGGAAGAACGCCAACAGCAAAATCGGAGCATTTTACGACAAAAAAAGAAAAGAGGGCAAGCCATAAGGTGGTCGTGATTGCTTGCGCCAACAAGCTTCTTCATCACGTGTACGCCATCCTTAGCCACGGCCAGCCCTACAAAGCCTAAAACCCGCATTTTTCCACAACCTTCACGCCAATGAAGGTTATTTGTCTTACCTAGAAGAGAGTATATCAGAATTATCTGCTCAAACCAAACCCAAGAGCTTGACAAACACTAGCTGGTTTCAGGATTACCACTTGGAGCCCCCGCAAAGTAATCGGAATAAGCTTCGAAGCTTAGCGCCATTGTGGGAGAGTCTTGCATCGGAAGGAGGTACATCCCCCTTGAACCTCTAGTATGGATCATCTTTCGGTGCAACTTGAAGCGCTTAGGGTACATCCCCCTTGAACCTTTAGTATGGATCATCTTTCGGAGCAACTTGAAGCGCTTAGGGTACATCCCCCTCGAACCTTTAGTATGGGTCATCTTTCGGAGCAACTTCAAGCGCTTAGGGGACAGCCCCCTGTTGTTTGTTGGCGAATACGGCAGGAAGAAGCTTCGCTCGCGGGGCGCAGCCGCCAACTCCTCTATAGACGTCGCTGGAGATCCGCTCTCCTAAGAAGTCTGCGCGCGGCGGCGCCGCCCGCGATCATGACCAAGGCGCAGCCGAGCAGGCCGACGGCGGCCGTCGTCCCTGCGTCCGCCCCGAGACCTGCCGTCACGGAGCCAGCCGTGACGCCGAACGCGATTCCGAGCGCGGCGGACAACATCCCCAGCGCTTTGCCCGCCGAAGATCGGGAGCCTATTCCGAAAGCCATCAGGCAAGCGATGGATAACAAACCGGCGGACAGCAGCAAAAAGATCATGCGATCACCCCGTCTAGTATATGAATTCCTTACTAGAATGGTCATGAATCGCGCTTGCTAAACCCTCGAACGGCCACTTTCCCTACCGGTCATTCTTCCGGCCGGTTTACTCCTCGTCCATTTTGACTTCCTTCAAGCTTTTCAGATAAGACTTGATCTGCTTCTGCGCTTTGCTCGACACGGGCGCGATGATCTCGCCGTTCATCGTGCGCAGCTTGACGATATTCAATATTCCGTCGAACGCCTCCACGCGCTCCGGATGGACGAGCGTTCCCCGATCCGTGCGAAGAAATCCCGACTCCTGCAGCAGATCGGACAGGTCCTTCACCGTGGAGATCATTTTATACTCGTCGTCGTACGAATAAATCGTCATCTTCCCCGCTCCGTTCGTCTGCAAGTACACGATCTCCTTCACGTCGAGCAATCGGTGCTCCCCTCTGGAATTCATTAACGGCAGCCTCATCCGTCTCCTCCTCCTTGGTGGCCGGCAGCGAATAATTTTTTTTCGGCGCGGAGATGATACCTATAAATCGCACCTAAAGCAAGGACAAGAATCGAATGTCTTGATTATAGCTTTAAATAAGACTTATGAATACTAATTTATGTTTCCGTAATATCTTTCTACCGCTTCATTCCCTCTCTCTACTTTTCTACACTGATAAGGAACGAATGAGAGGTGTGAACGATTGGCGAACGATATTCTAAAGCTCGTCGGCCAACGCATACGCAGCTTGCGCAAGGAAAGGGGTCTGTCGCAGGAGCAGCTCGGAGAGAAAGGCGGCTTCCACTACTCTTACGTCGGACAAGTGGAACGCGGCGAGAAAAACATATCCCTGCTGAACCTGGCGAAAATCTCCGAAGCGCTGGAGGTCAGTCTCTCGCAGTTGTTCACTTACATAGACGGGGAAGAAAAACGCACCGGCTCGGAGCAGGATCTGCAGGAAATCTTGTCCGCGCTGCGATTCCAGAGACCCGACCAGGTTCGGATGGTTCGCAACGTCGTGCGTGAGATTTTGGGGGACGGCGAGCAGTATTCGACGGACAAGAGAAGCTAAGGCGGGTCCTCCGTCCTTCGCGTACAACATCAATAACTAAAAAAAACGGCTTCCCCTTGTCGTCCGAGCCGGGGAAGCCGTTTGGATTTCATACTGGCGGGAATTCGTCCCTTTTACGTTCACTTGGCGTAGCGCAAAATGGCGGCAGCGGCGCGCTCCCGTCTATCGGAATCGTCGCTCCGAAGCGCCTCCTTCAATACCGCCAGCGCCTCCGCGATCGTCCCGTCGTCGACCTTCGGCCGGTCGCGGGAAGGCGGCTCGGCGCCCTGCGGCGAAAGCCACCGGTCCAACTGCGCCATCCGAATCGGGTAAGAAAAAGACTTGACTCCACCCGGAGCGTCCAACACGTCCAGCACCAGTTCGTTCAGCTCCGCGCGAACGATCCGGTGCAGCCACGTGACGCCGCGGCGATGACAGGCTCCGTCCTCGGGGGTGTCCGACGACTCCACGTAGAAGTAATCCCCGACATCGCCCAGCATCGCCGCGTCCCCGTCCGCGAACAGAAGGTAATCGCCGTCCCGCATCCCGTTCACGAACAGGTGGACTTCCTCGGCGCACTTCCAGAGCTCAAGCCCCTCATATCCGCCCATGCGAGCCAATCTATCCCTAATCTCGTCCCTGCCCGTTCCTTCCAGATCCCCGATGCCCGGGTACCCGATGCTAACGTAATTGTCCTCCAGAAACGCCGCGAACCGTCCCTCGAACGCGGGATTCAACCGCATGACGTACAGATTCATTTTCGCCGACGCGCCTCCCTTATCCGAACCATTGGCTAATATAGAGCATGATCAACAAACCTAAAATAAATGAATAGGTGGAGGACCGCTCGTATCCGTGCCCGTGGCTTTCGGGGATCAGCTCCTTATAGGAGATGAACAGCATCGCCCCAGCCGCGAAGGCCAGCCCGTAGCCGATCATGCCGGCAATGCCGCTCGCCGTAAAGTAGCCGACGACCGCGGAGACGGCCTCCATCAACCCGGTCAGGAAAACGATGGCGAACGACCGCAGCTTGCTTACTTTCGAATTGATCAGAAATACGGCGAGAATAAGCCCTTCCGGCATGTTCTGGGCTCCGATCGAGATCGCCACCATCGGCCCCAGCCCTTGATTCTGGCTCGCGTAGCTGAAGCCCGTGCTCAGGCCCTCGGGTATGTTGTGAATGAATAGCGCGATAATGACGAGCAGCGACTTCGAGTCGAACGAACTGATACGGCTGTCGTTCTCCACGTCGATATGGGGAATGTTCTTCTCGATCAGATCGAGTACGACGACTCCGACCAAGAGCCCGATAGTGAGGCCGAATACGCCGGACTCCCGGATCGCCTGGGGCATAAGGCCGAACGTGGAAGCCGACACCATAATCCCCGCCGTGAAGGCGACCAGAATGTCCTTCCACTTCTCGGACAGCTTGCGGATGAAGAAAATGGGAGCGGCTCCTAGCACGGTGGCCATGGCCGAGATGAAACTCCCGAGTAAGGCGGACTCCAAATTCGAATGCTCCCTTCGTGCCGATAACGCGAGTGTCTGAGTTGATTCTAATTTGAATCGCCCGCCAATGCAATGGCAAACAAGGGCCGTCCCCCAAGTCATGCCGATGACCGGAAGAGACAGCCCTTGAATGGCTTATTCGGTTATGGCGACGCCCAGCGTGTAAATCTCGCACTTGCCGAGGCGAACCTTCAGCGGCTCGTCCCGATCCGCAGGCGTGACGTCTTCGCCGGCGCGCTCCAGCACGTCGCTCTTGTAGAGGCGGGAGAAATCGCCCGTCACGTAGACGCTCAGCTCGCCGTCCGCAGGCTGCAGGTTGTACCAGCGCAGCATCAGATCGCCGCCGTCCTCCGCGAGCTTCATCGAGGAGAAGGCGATGCCCTCTCCCTCCCAGTGCAGCGGCGCGTCGATCGCGGCCAGCTTGCCGTCGTGTACGCCGGTTTGGGCGACCGTCCACGGAACCTGGAACTGGTAAGCCAGCGCGAACGCTCCCGAAGCCGCTCCGTCCCCGGCGTGCGGAATAATCATCAGCTCGGCTTCATGTTCGCCCAAGCATTGCGCTTCCGGCGTCGGGAAGACGCCCCAGTCGCCCAATTCGGACACCGAGCGCAGCAGAGTGACGGCGATCGTATTGCGGCCGTCCCGCAGCACCTCGTATTCGTTCAGTCCGCGATTGGCGACCGTAAGACCCCGCGAGCCTTCGCTGACGTCGGCGAACGCCTGCTGATGCTGCGCATTGCTCGGGTTTTCCCATTCCGGGGACGGCTCGTTCGCGCGCACCGCCGCCTCGAAGATCGCGTCGGCGCGATGCGAGTCCGCGATCAGATCGGTCGGGAACAGCGCGCGAACGCGATGGTCCTTGGCCTGGTTGTCGAACGCCGCGCGAACGCCGACGCCCCTGCCGTCCCGCTCCAAGCTGATCACGGTGCGGATCGTCAGCGGTACGGTATGCTCGACCCGCCGAGCCTTGCGCTCGGGGTAGTACACCGCTTCCCGCTTTTCCTTCTCGAACAGCTCGTCCGCGGAAGCCGGCACCGCCCAGTAGTGGACGATCTCTATCGAGGCCCTGTACGGCGTATCCTCGAGCACCGTAATTTCCGCTTCCAGCCCCTTGGTCGTCAGCGGAGCCTCTCCGTCCGGCTGCTTGTACATATACTCGTTGCCGATGTCGCCCGTGTCCTCGTAGACGAGCAAGTCGCGATAGACGCCGCCGGTCGCCTTGTCCGTCAGGACGAGCGAGCCGTCGTCCGCGATCTCTACGCGCAGATGCTCGTTCTCCAGCACGCGGTTGCCGGATACGAGCAAAGCTTCAGCCGAGGCTCCGGAAGGTCCGCCGGCTTCAATCCCCGCAGAACCCTTCACCCAGGCATACGCCTTATGCCCCAGCGCCGGCACGCGCTCGGCTTGCAGCGCAAGCTTCACCCGGCGCGCCCAGTAAGGCTGGCGGAACTTGTCGTTCGGCAGGTCGTAGCCGAATTGCAGACCGAGATCTTCGAGGGTATGCGCGACGACACGGCCTTCCGCGTCTACGACAATGCGGCCGGAAATGTCTACCTCGTTCATCCGCTGGATCATCTCGTCCATGGCGACGCCGTCGCGGAAATATATCCGTGCCGCGTCCAGCTCGATCTCGACCGTGCCGCCGCGCTCCCATCCCGTCGTGTTGAATACGACGAACGGAGCGGCCTCGGTTCCAAGCTCGGCGAACGGCGAAGTATCCACCGCATCGGCAATCGTCCTGGCGCTCGCGTCCACGATCGTCTCGGCGACGTGCCGGCTCTTGTCGAAGCGCGTCACCATCTCGCGGTGCACCTCGTCCACGCTGCAGCCGCAGATGCTATCGTGCGGGTGGTTCTGCATGAGCGTCTTCCAGGCGTACGTAAACAGATGGTGCGGATAAGCCAAGCCGGCCGCTACGGAAGCGTACGCCGCGAGCGGCTCGGCCACCTTCTCCAGCAGCGTCTGCCCGCGCTCGTTCATCTGCTTCAAATACACCCTTGCGGAAGCGGTATTGACCAGCGTGGACCAGCCGTCCGTGCGCTGGCTGCGCAGCTCGCCCCGGACGACCGACAGCTCGGAGGAGAGCGCGCTCTCTACCGATGCCAGGTAATCCGCGAAATTCGAATGCACGAAGTCCGTGTCCGGATACAGCTCGCGGGCGACGCGGATCGCCTCCGGCAGGTCGGTCTGGATCGGCTGATGGTCGCAGCCGTTCATGAACAGCAGCTCCCCGGTGGACGCGTATTTGCCCGCGTCCGCCAGCTTCCGCTCCCAGTAGGCCCGCGCCTCCGCCGGATCGGTCGGCACCTCGTTGCCGTTGCTGTACCAGTTGGCGAACAGGATGCCGAGCACGCGCGACCCGTCCGGCCCTTCCCAGATCAGCTCGGAGAAGGACGATTCGTAATCGGAGTCGGCCACCGTGTTGTTGAACCCGGTAGGCTTGACGCCCCGGCCGAAGACGGCGTTGCCGATGTCCGCCTGACGCATGATTTGCGGCGCTTGCCCGATGTTGCCGAACGTGTCCGGGAAATAGCCGATTTTGGAGATTTTCCCGTAGCGTCCGGCATCCCGATGCCCGATCTGCAGGTTGCGAATATTCGCTTCGCTGCTCGTCAGGAACGCATCCTGTAAAATGTACCACGGCCCGATATGGATGCGGCCTTCATGAATCAGCTTCTCCAGCCGCTCCTTGCGGTCGGGCCGCACCTGCAAGTAATCCTCGAGAATGATCGTCTGTCCGTCGAGGAAAAAGCTGCGATACTCCGGTTCGCGCTCCAGCGTGTCCAACAGCGTATCCATCAGCTCGATCAGCCGGACGTGATGCTTCTCGTAAGGCAAATACCATTCGCGGTCCCAATGGGTATGCGAGATGATATGCGCCGTTTTTCTGTTCTTCTTGTCTGTCATGACGCATGCTCCTTACCGTTTATGCTTGTACGGCGATCCGCACTTCCTCCGGCCGGTAGACGGATACGACCCGTCCCTCTTCGTCCGTCGCGAACAACACCGCTCTTTCCCGTTCCAGCTTAAAGCCGTACGCAGCCCCCGTAAGCGGGTCTTTCACTTGAACGGACGCGTCGAAGGCATACTCCGACACGAACACGTACAACGATCCGTCCCGGAACTTCAATCGCCGCCCGTACACGCCGGGCAAGTCGCCTTCCAGCCACTCCATCGCCGCTTCGTATCCGGCCGACTTCAGCGCGTAAGCATACAGCGCCGCGATCGGTTCGACGCGATCGTTCAGCTCCACCGGCAGCGGGCACCAGATCAAGCGCCCCTTGCCGCAAGCCGCTTCTACAACCGCGTCTCCCGCCAAGCCGCTTCCTTCAGCGGCCGTCTCTTTCAGTACCTCGGCGATCCGCCGGTCGCCGTACGACACCGGATAAGTCGCGTCGCCGATCACCAGCCTCTCCTCGCGAACGACGTTGCTCAGCTTCCGCTGTCCGAGCGTATCCGCCAGGCGCTCCGATTTCCTCCAGTAGGCATCGATGCCTAGAGGCCCCGTATAGAGCAAGGTCGCTCCGGTGCGTCCGACGTAATCGAGCAACTCCGTGAAAGCCTTGTCGTCGACGTTATGCGCGGACGGCACGATGACCAGCTTGGCCGGAGCCGCCTCCAGCTCGCGCAAGTGGTATTCCGACACGCCGCGGAACGGCACGTTCAGCTCGTAGCCGAGCACCCGCGTCAGGCGCGTCGTGGCCTCGAAAGCGAGCTTGCGGTTCGAGAAATCGTTGGAATAAGGGAAAATGACGGCGACGTCCTCCAGCTCGCGATCCCGGAACAGTCCGCGAATTTCGCCCATAAAGCTACCGAAGCGATACGACACGTCCGCCTCCGGCTTTTCCGTGCCGTCGGCGCGCAGTGCGCCGATGTGCGATTCGTTGGCGTTGTCCATATAGAAATTGGTGTTCCAGATCCAGTGGATCGCGCCCGCTCCGCCCGTCGAGAACGCGTAAGCGTACTTGCGCTCCAGCATGGCCCGCAATTCTTCCTCGCTCCGCTTGGCGAACCCTTCCGGCGTCTCCACATACATGATGCCCGTTTCTTGGACGACATTAGGCTTGTCGGCCGTTTTGGCGAAAATTCCGTCCCACAGCAGATGGTCGTTCAGCCACCAGCTATGCACGGTCGTGTAGTCCGCCGCCTCCTGGTAGAAGAACGGGGAAGGCCGCTGCGCCCCCAGCGCCTCGTCCTGGCCGACCGTAACGAGCTGATCCGGGCAGACGTCCTTGATCGCGCCGTACAGCTCCTTGGCCCAACGGTTGTGCATCTCCATCGAAAACAACGCGTAATCCAGCCAGCGCGTCCCTCTTTTGCCTTGATGCATATCCTGCACGTCGAAGTTGATCTCGCTCGCTTCCGGAATGGCCGCCGAGGCGAAGTCGGGCAGCTCGCCCGGGGTCATCCCCCAGCGCTCGCGCAGCGCTTCGACCGTGCCGTGCCGCTCGGCCAGCCACCGAACGTAAGCGCGCCGCTCGAACTCGTCCCGGCAAGAACGGGGACCGCTCGAGAAAATCCGCGCGGGATCGAACATCGACGGCTCGTTGATCAAATCCCAATCGACGTTCGTCGTCTCCCGATGACGGCTCGCGATCGAGCGAACGAACCGCTTCTGAGCTTCCACGCTGCGGGGATCTAGATACGGATTCGTCCCTTCCCACGCCTCCGGCGTAAACGAGAAGAACGTAAACGTCACCTGGAGGCCGTGCTTCTTCGCCGTCATGAAGAAAGCGTCGACGGAGCGCAGCACTTCCTCCGAGGCATGGCCGTCCACCTGCATCAGGTTGCGGTAAGCTGTCCAGATGCCCGTGCGAATCCAGTTGATGCCGGCCTTGCGCATCTGCGCCATATCCTTGTCCCAGACGGAGACGTTGGGCAGAAACAGGAACTTGCGGGCCACGTCCGACGTCATGTACGTCATGCCCACGATCGGAAGCGGTTGTCCGTCTTTCTCGAAATAGTCTCTTCCGATGCCGATCGGGCTGCCCGACTTCAGCAGGTCCGCATCTATGGTCCAGAAGCCTTGGCGCAGAACGCGCTTCTCGCCGTCCGAGGCTTCCGCCTCGCAGGTCACCGCGTAGTAACCGCTGTCCAAATCGATCGGCATCGGAATACGCTCGTACCGAATCTCTTCGCCAACCCGAGCCGCAAGCCGATGCTCGAATACGACGTACCCGTCCCTCTCCCGGACGACCCGAATCGAGAACGTCCACTCGCGGGCGGCGCCGCCGCGTCCGAGCTTCTGCGCCTGAAGCGTCAGCAGCGGACGCTCGTGCAGCTCGTAAGAGGCGTAGCTCGGCTTCACCCACAGCTCGGTCGTTCCGGCCGCGCAGAACGAAGCCCAGCGCGACAGCTCCTCGAAGCCTCCGGCTTCGGCGAACGAACGCCCGAGCGGCTGGTTGACGAACAGCCAGCGCCCGCCGGCGAATTCTCCCCGCATGTGCTCCCATAGCACGACCGGCGCGGCAACCTCCCGCCCTTCCGGCGAGATGCCTTTCACCAGGGCGTGAATAAACGCGTCCATCGGGCCCGCGGAGCCCATCTGGTGCGGCAAGTCGCTCGACCTCGTCACGTGCGGAACGAGGTTCCACGTATCCGCGACGTCGAGCAGCGCCTCGCAGCCCCCGAATAACGGCAGATCGCCCGCCGCTTCCAGCTTCGCGACAGGCTTGGATCGGACCGGCAGCATCTCGTGAACGCGCAGTTGCCGATGATATGCGGTTTGTTCCGGCTCGATATGCCAACCGCCGTCCGACGCCGGTCTGACCGGTCTGCGGAACGGAGCTCCTCCCGCGCTGACCAGTCCGCCACCCCGTTTCAGGAAAGCCAGCGTCTCCTCCCAAGCGTCCGCTGGAAAATAAGGCGCGTGAAGCGTAACGAAGCTCCCCCCGTCCGACGCCTTCAGCGCCGCCGCCAAATCCGCCGCGCCGGCAACCGTACCGATCGCCCGCAGCCGCTCCATCGCCTCGCTCCCGAGCGCCGCGGCGCCCGGAAACGAAGGGTCGTAGAAAATCACCGTGTTAGCCATCCAGCAATCCCGCCTTCATCGACGTATAGACCAACTGGGAAAACAGACTGTTCGACCAAGCGAACCATTTCCTCGTGAACGTGCTCGGATCGTCGGCATGGAAGCCCTCGTGCATGAAGCCCGTGTCCGCGTCCGTCGCTTCCAGCAGGGCGATCATTTCCAGCTTCTCCTCGGCCGATTTCGCCGTCAGCCCCTGCATTGACAGCGCCATATGCCAGATGTAATCCGGCGGCGTGTGGGGACTTCCGATGCCTTTGGCCGTCTTGCCCTCGTAGTAGAACGGATTTTCTTTGCTCAGGGCGAAACGCCGCGTATTTTCGTAGACCGGATCGTCTTCGGACGCATAGCCGAGGTAAGGAATCGAGATCAAACCCGGCGTTCCGGCATCGTCCATCAGGCAGTAATTGCCGAAGCCGTCCGTCTCGTACGCATAGATCGGACCGAATTCCGGGTGCCGGTAGACGCCGTACAGACGAATGCCGTGATCGACCTCGCGCTCCAGCTTGGCCATTTCCTGTTCGAACGACAGATCGCGGAAGACGAATTCGGCGATTTCCCGCATTTGCCTCAGCGTGACGACAAGGAACATGTTGTCCGGTATGTTGTAATGAAAATCGCAGGCGTCGTCGCTCGGACGGAAGCCGGACCAGACCATGCCCGTATAGTTGACCGGCATGCCCAGCCCGTCGTTCATGAGCGAGTCGGTCGCAATGCCGTTGTTCCGCTCGAAACGGTAAGGGGATTGCTCGAAATGCCGCTGCTCCCTTTTCCACAGATCGACGGCCGCCCGCATCGCCTTCTTGAACTCGGAGTCGAAGATGTCGGCCAGCCCCGTCTCCTTCCAATAGGCGTAAGCGAGCCTCATTGAGAAGCAGATCGAGTCGAGCTCGAACTTGCGCTCCCACACCCAGGGCGACATCTCCGTGACGTCGTCGGCGTTCCAATGCCAATCGTTGTCCATTTCGTTAAAAGCATTGGCGTAAGGATCGATCCGGATCAGCTTCATATGAAGCTTGACCAGCCCGGCGACGATCCGCTGCAGGTCGGCGTCGTCCTTGGCAAGCGGCACGTAATGGATCACTTGCTCGACGGAGTCGCGCAGCCACATCGCCGGAATGTCCCCGGTAATGACGAACGTCGTGCCGTCGTCCAGCAGCTTGGTCGTCGTCTCCAGCGTGTTCGGGAAGCAGTTCTTGAACAGCTTCAGCAGCTTGGGACGATGAGCCAGCTTGCTCTCCGCTTCGGTCAGAGCTTCCTGCACCGAGCGGGGCAGTTCCAGCTTGGGCATGGCGATTTTGGGCAATCGGAATTGTTCCATGATTTATGAATCCCTCCATGGCAATATCATTTCTTCGCGCAGACCCGTTATTCCTTCACGGCGCCTACCGTTAAGCCTTGAATAAAGTAACGCTGGAAGAACGGGTAGGCCAGCACGATCGGGCCGGTCGCCAGCACGACCATCGCCATCCTAGACGTGTCCTGCGGCATCGACTGCAGCAAGCCGACTCCGAGAGACGGATTGTTCGTATTCTGCAAAATGAACTGCATGCTGTTCTCGATCCGCATCAGCATCGACTGCAGCGGCACGATGCTCGGATCCTCGATATAGAGCAGGGCGTTGAACCAGTCGTTCCAGTAGCCGAGCGTGCTGAACAAGGCGATCGTGGCGAGGCCCGGCAGCGCCAGCGGGACGACCAGCCGGAAGAAGATGCCGAACTCGCCCGCTCCGTCGATTTTGCCGGATTCGATAATCGCGTCCGGAATCATCGTGGAGAAGAACGTCCGCATGATCATAATGTAAAAGGCGTTGACCGTCAGCGGCAAAATGAGCGCCCAGATCGAGTTTTGCAAGCCGAGCAGCTTCGTCGTGACGATGTAAGAAGGAACAAGGCCGCCGTTGAACAGCATCGTGAAAAAGGCGAAGAAAGCGAAGTACGTTCTATACTTGAAGCTCCTGCGCGAGATGGCGTAAGCGAACAGCGAGATGAAGATCAGGCTGAGCGCGGTCCCCACGACCGTAACGAAGATCGTTACCCCGTAGGAGCGAAGCAACTGATCGCCCGCCTTGAAAATGTATTCGTACGCGGCCAGGCTCCATTTTTCCGGAAACAGGGAATAACCGTTGCGCGCCAGAGTCTTCTCGTCGGTGAACGACAAAATCATGACGAACAGGAACGGAAAGACGCACGCCAGCGAGAACAAGCCCGCGATCAGGTTAAACATAACGTTCCAGACCGGAGAAAGCCGGTGAAAGTCGCGGGATTTCGCCAATGAGGCCATAGGGGTTGCTCCTTTCTTCAGAAATTAGAAGAGCGCGTTGTCCTTGTTGAACCGGCGGACGATAGAGTTGGAAGTAATGACGAGCGCGAAGCCGACGAACGATTGGTACAGGCCCGCCGCGGTGCTCATGCCGATCTCGCCGGTCGTCTTCAGGCCGCGGTACACGTACGTGTCGATAACGTTCGTGACGGAATACAGCGTTCCGGAGTCCCGCGTCACCTGGTAGAACAAGCCGAAGTCGGCGTAGAAAATGCGTCCGATCGCCAGCAGCGTCAAAATCGTCATCAGCGGCGTAAGCATCGGGAGCGTGATGTTGCGGATTTGCTGCCATTTGTTCGCTCCGTCGATCATCGCCGCTTCGTACAGCGATTTGTCGATGCCCATAATGGCGGCCAGATAGATGACGCTGTTGTAGCCGAGCGATTTCCATAAGAAAACGATCACGAGAATAAGGGGCCAGTATTTCGGCTCGGAATACCACTGCACCGGATCCGCCCCCAAGGCGGCGGCAATCTTGTTCACCATGCCGCGGTCGTAGCTGAGGAAGCTATATACGAAATAGCCGACGATGACCCACGACAGGAAGTACGGCATGAACATCCCCGTCTGGTACCACTTCGCCAGTCTTTTGTTTGCGATTTCGGACAAGACGATCGCCATCGCCACGGCCAGCACGAGGCCGATGAAGATGAAGACCGCATTATAGAGAATCGTGTTGCGCGTAATAATATAAGCGTCGTCGGTGCGGAACAGAAACTTGAAGTTGTCGAAGCCGACCCACTTGCTGTTCATGATGCTGGACAGGAAGCTGCCGCTAAAACGGTACTCCTTAAACGAGATGATCGTTCCGAGCATCGGCAAATAAGAGAAGCAGATAAACCACAGGCTGGCGGGAAGAACCATCAGCAGCATGGCTTTGTTGCGGTTGATCTCTTTCAGATGGCGCCCTAAGGCTTTCATGAACAATCCCCCTCGCGCTGTCATTTCCGAATCGGTAATCGTGAAAAGCGGGCGAATGCCGATCATTCGCCCGCGCCGTTGATTTTTACTTGTTGTTGGCGGCCTTCCAGGCGTCGAGTTGGCTTTGCGCTTCGGCCATGATCTTGTCGAGGCCGGCCGCTTTCAGCTTCTCGATCGCTTTCGGCACGTACGACTCGGGATCGACCGTACCC
This sequence comes from Bacillota bacterium, assembly GCA_023418755.1. Lineage (GTDB taxonomy): Bacteria > Bacillota > Bacilli > Paenibacillales > Paenibacillaceae > Cohnella. Next base: position 13,505 of record JAEZZE010000059.1, read on the forward strand.
GTCATCAGCGGAGCCCAGAACGCTTCCTTCGCGTTCTGCACGGCCGCGATCTCGGTCGACACCTTCGACGGATCGAAGTTAAAGCCGAGCAGGATGGCCGGTTGGCCCGCGTCGTTGTACTTTTTGAACTCTTCCCACTTGTTGTCCGGATCTCCCGGGTTCAAGTAAGTGAGCATGACGTTGCCAAGCGCGAACGTCGGCATGTCGTAGTTTTTCGATTCGGGCAGATTTTCCATGTGCGTTTCGTCGATTTTCTTGAAGTGCGTGCCTTCGATGCCGGAGTCGACCATGTTGCGCAGCACCGGATCGGTGTTCAGCAGGTTCAGGAACTCCATCGCCTTCTCCTTATGCTTGGAGTTGGCCGAGATCGCCTGCATCGAGCCCATGACCGACAGATTGTACACGAGCGCGTCGCTCTGCGGCGTGGAAATGATCGGATAGCCGTAGCTCGTCGACCAGACGTTATCCGCGAAAGGCTGCGTCGTCGCCTTGTCGGCGAACCACATGCCCGTCGCCTGCACGTCGCTCGACGATTCGAGCGTCGCCGCTTCGGTCGGAACGTAGCCGGCTTTGTAGTACTTGTGCATCGTCGCGAGCGCCTGCTTCATCTCCGGCGTCTCGAATACGTTCACGACTTTGTAGTCCTTGTCGTCCAGCTTGACGGCCAGCGGGAACTTCTCGATCAAGTAGTCGTAAGGCACGTACGGCATGAAGTTCTTGTCCACTTGCAGCGGAATGACGTCCGGATTGTTTGCCTTGACCGTCTTCAGCAGCGGCTCCAGGCTTTCCAGCGTACGGACGCCTTCGAAGCTCAGGCTGTTCTCGTCGAGGATATTTTGGTTGAAGCGCCATACCTCTTGGGCGGGAAGCTCTTTGTTAGCCGGAACCCCGTAGTTTTTGCCGTCGACCTTGGAGCCTTCCAGGAACGCGGGATCCAGCGCTTCCTTAATGCCTTGGCCGTATTGGTCCAGAAGCTCGTCGATCGGGGCGAAGGCGCCTTTACGCGCGTTCTGCACGTAATCGAACGCCCACGAAGCGGTAAACATGATATCCATCGAAGCGCCGGATGCGGTCAGAACCTGCATTTTCTGGTTGTAATCGCCCCAGTCGATCATCGTCATTTTGACCGTGGCGCCGATTTTTTCTTTCGTGTATTTGCTGACTTCCTCCATGACCTTATCGACGTCTTTTTGCGGCGTGCCGATCGTGTACCAGCTCAGTTCGACCGTCTCGCCCTTATTGCCGCCGGAAGCGGAGGGGTTGTCGGATGCGTTGTTGTTTCCGCATGCGCCAAGGACAAGCGACGCGGCCAGAATCGACGTCAGACCGAACGTTAATTTCTTGCGGGTGCTGCTCATGTTGTGGCCTCCCTTTTCTATCTGCATAAGTATGATTCATCTGCACCTTGAATATTAAAGGATGAAACCATTTTCAAAAATACGAGAAACCAAAGATTCCATGGACAAACTAAATAAACGACTTCGTTCCCCGCGCTTCGGCAGCTTGCGGAACGTCGTCGTTTACTGCGGGGGCCTGCCCCGGGTCCAAACATGCGCATGCGGCGGCCGGCTTCAGATCAATCCCTTGTACTCGCTGGGAACGATGCCGACGTGCTTCTTGAACTGCTTATAGAAGTAGCCGATCTCCCAATAGCCGACCTGGCGGGCGATCTCGTTCACCTTCAACGGGCTTTCCAGCAGCAGCTCCTTGGCTTTGCCGATCCGGTACTTGTTAATATAGTCCGCGAACGTCTCTCCCGTCTGTTTGTGGAACAGCTGGCCGAGATAGTTCGGATGGATGTGGTACGTCTGCCCGAGGGATTTGAGCGTCATCGGCTCGGCGTAGCGTTCCTGAATATGCCGCAGCACCTGCTTGACGACCGGGCTCATGTCTTCGCCGGCTAGCGTATCGGCGGAGAAATCCGCCGCGGCCGTTACCGCTTCCTCGAGCTCGTCGGGAGAATTCGCTCCCACGGCCAGATCCAGCGCGCTCCGGTACGCCTCGGCCGCGTCGGGCCGGTTCAGCTTGTCCGTCTCCAGCTTCATCCGGATGATCAGCTCGACGGCAGCCGCCTTGGCTCGCATCGGGTCGGCGCCCTCGACGGAGCGAAGGGCGGCGAAGTCGGCGGCGATACGGCGCAGCAGCTCCGGTTTATCTTGAGCGACGAAATCCTTGGCATAGGCGTCCCATTCCAGCACGCCGCCCGGAAGCGCGATCTCGGATACCGACGGCAGCGCGTCGCAATCGATGTAACGGCGGTCGGGCGCGATCAAGAACAGCTGCAGGGCGCGGCGCGCTTGCTCGTAGCTCTCTCCCGCGGCTTCGGTCGGCTTTGCGCCTCCGAGCGAAATGCGCGCGCTTCCCTCCCGGGCTTCGGCGAGCGCCAACAGCTTCCTCTCCGCCGTCTTCCTACCCAACTCGATATCGTCCATACCGAACACGGCGATCGCATCGTCTCCTTCCGTATCCCGGAACAGGACGACGGACGGCTCGTCCGCGAGCCGTCTCGCCGCGTCATCGAAACCTTCGCCCTCGTCTTCGGATAAACGGACGATTGCCACCGCCGAATACGGCTTCATCGGCCCGATCCCGAGCATCTCCAGCCTCTCCGCCAGCTCCGCGGGGCCGATTCGCCCGGTCAGCCAGCGCTTCATGACGTTGTCGCGCAGGATGCCGATCTCGTCCTCGCCGAAAGCCCGCTCCGGCCGGGCCGCGTTCAGCTTGTCGACCGTCGCGCTCAATGTCGAGCGCAGCTCCTCGAAGTGGACCGGCTTGAGCAAGTAATTTTCGATGCCGAGACGCATGCCTTCTTTTAAGTAATCGAATTCGTTATACCCGCTTAGGATGATCGCCTTCAGCCCGGGAAGGAGCTCGCGGGCTTGCCGGATCAGCGTCAAGCCGTCCATGACCGGCATCGAGATGTCCGTGATCAGAATGTCGGCCGGCACCTGCCGCAGCAGCTCCAGCGCCCGCTTGCCGTTCTCCGCGCTGCCGACGACCTCCAGTCCGAAGTCCGACCAATCTACCGCATCGATCAGTCCTTCGGTAATAAACGGCTCGTCGTCGACGAGCAAAACGTTATACATCGTCCGATTCCGCCCCTTCCTTCTCCGCCGGCCAGACCGCCGTTACCGTCGTGCCTTCGCCCGGTTCGCTCTCGATGCTTATTCCGTAGGATGCCCCGTACGTCAGCTTCAGCCGGTCGTTCACGCTTCGCAGGCCGAACGATTCTCCTTCCGCGGACTCCGGAGTTTCCAGCTCGCGCATAATAAGCTTCAATTGGCCTTGCTCGATGCCTTTGCCGTTGTCGCGCAGCCGAGCGACGATCAGCCCCCCGTCCCGGAACACCCGAATTTCCAGCGCGTTGTCCTTGCGCTCCGGGTCCAGTCCGTGCACGATATAGTTTTCCGCGAGCGGCTGCAGCAGCAGCTTAAAGACGACGATGCCCGCCAGCTCCGGCTCGCATTCGATCGAATAAGCAAACTTATCTTTATATCGGATGCGGAACAGCTCCAGGTAAAGCCTGCACATCTCCAGCTCTTCGCGCAGCGTGCATTCCGAATTGGCGCTGACCGAATTGCGGAACAGCGCGGCCAGGCTGTAGATCATCTCCGCGACGTCCTCCGCTCCCCGGGACATCGCCCGCATCCGGATGACCTCCAGCGTATTGTACAGGAAGTGCGGCTTGATTCTGGCTTGAAGAGCGGACAGCTCCGTCTGCTTCAAGCGGATCTCCGCCTTGTATTCCCGGTCGATTCGGCGGTTCAGTTCGTCGAGCATCTCGTTGAAGCTGCGCGAAATTTGCCCGAGCTCGTCCTCGCGCGGGTCCTGGAGCCGCGCGGTCAGATTGCCGCCCTCGACCTTCTTCATGAACAGGACGATCCGATTCGTCCTTCTGGCCACGCTGACGATGACGAGGGACGGGATGACGACGGCGACGGCGATGCAGACGGCGGTGATGAGTAGGATCGTCCGCTTTAGCCCGGCGTAAGCCTCGGCGACTTCGCGGACGGGCGAGATGCCTACGACGGTATAGCCCGCATTGTTTTGCGGCAACGTGGAGATGTAGGCCGGTTCGTCCAGCGTTTCGATCGCGTTCAACGACCGAACCTGCTCCAGGTAGGGGAACGGCGCTCCATAATAACGGTTGGACGTATCCAGCATTACCTGACCGTCCTGCGTGAGGACGAGTATCGTCCCTTTAAGCGGGGACCGATTCTGCTCCAGCGCCCTGCCGGCCATCCCCGCGTCGTAAAAGACGAGCAGCTGGCCGATGTTTTCGAGCGAGTTTTTGTCGTTCAGGCGATTTCTCATTCCGTAGAGCTGGGGATTCCATTGATTGATCGTTTTGCGGACCCAGACGCTGGGCACGGACGCGGCCGGCCCTTCTGCCGCCATAAGCTCGGGTATATAGGAGCGGGTGGCGTTCACGTCGTACAGCTTGCTCGTCCCCTTGGAGTCGTATACGTACATTGCCTGCATCCGGGAGCTGTACAAAATGACGTTTTGGATATCGGGGTCGGATTCCATCCGTCCCGCGAAGTAGTTCAGAATATCCGTAGAGCCGACGCCCTTGTAGTTCTGGTCCAGCATGTACTGCACGTAATCTCCGTAAGAATGCTTCAGAAAATACGACACATTGCTCGCCAGCGCTCCGTTGCGGTAAATTTCCGACACCGTATCCTGCATCCAGTCGTATTTTTGTTCCAGGTAACGATTGATTCGGTCCATCGCCTGCTTCTGGTTGTTCAATTCGCTGTCGATGACCGAAGCGGATAACAGGTTAAACAGCAAGTAAGACAACGTAATTATCGTCGCGTTGACGATCAAGGCGAACACGAAGATGACCTTGATGAACAAGTTGTTGCGGATGTAGTTGCGATAGATTTTCCCGAGTCTCAACGCGGAGCCTTCTCTCGTGGAGGTAATATGCGATCCATAATATCAGAAACGACGAAAGAAACCCAGCGCCGAGGCTTTAAGCCCCCGATGCGGTTTTAGCGCAAGAACGAAATGACGAAATGAAGAAAAGGATGATATGCTGGATTAAAAAGAATGACAGGCGGGAGGACATTGTGTTGCGCAACCCTGAACTGGAGTGGATGGCGGGCATGCGGGTTCTGGACAGGACGAGGGAACCCGCGGCCGCCGATGTCGCGGAGGCTTTCGCCTTGGACGAGTTGCTCGGCAGAGCGGTCGGGGCAGGGGAGCCGCCGGTCTGCCATCTTTGGCGCCATCCGCGGGCTTTCGTCATCGGATCGAAGGACGGCCGCCTGCCGCGCGCCGCGGAGGCGGCTCGTATGTTGGAAGCGGCTGGCTATTCCGTGCTCGTTCGCAACTCCGGCGGCGCGGCCGTGCCTCTCGATCTCGGGGTGGTGAATGTGTCCCTCATTCTGCCGATCGCCGCGGGAGGGACGCAGGACTTCCGCGCCGACTTCGAGCGGATGTACGCGTTGATCCGGCGCGCGGCAAGCATGTATGGACGAGAGGTCGAACGGGGCGAGGTGCCGGGCTCTTATTGTCCCGGCGATTACGATTTATCGCTGGACGGGCTGAAATTTTGCGGAATCGCCCAGCGAAGGCAGCTTCGGGCCATGATCGTTCAGGCGTTCGCGATCGTCGAAGACTCGGGAGCGGCGCGAGCCCGGCTCGTCAAAGAATTCTACGAGATCGCCGGAGCGGGCGCGGAACCGGGAGCCTATCCCGAAGTACGGCCGGAAACGATGACGAGCTTGGAGGAGAGGTTTCTCCCGGGCCTCGATTCCGCTGAAGCGTTCACCGACTCGATCGCGAGTATCGTCCGGGACGCGGCTATCGGCGGACACTCTCTCGCGCATAACGTCCGGGATGCGGCTGACCGCGGCGGACACTCTCCCGCGCATAACGTCCGGGATGCGGTTGACCGCGGCGGACATTCTCCCGTGATTCTGCCCGACGCCCCGGCCATCTCCGACATGGGGAAGGAGCTGCGGACTCGATATTCGTTGCGCTAAAAATAATTTTAACCGAATGAAGCATCCGGTATCGGAATAAGGATGTACGGCCGAACGAACGGTATGCTATATTAACGAATATAGCCGTCCGGGAAAAAAACGCCGCGATCGCGCGCCGCACCCCCGCCGGCCAGAGAGAGAGGACACGACGGATATGAACGACAAACTCAAAGCTTTGTTCGCTTCCTCGCTCTTGTTGGGCATCCTGCTGCTGACCGCGGGATGCAGTTCGCTACAGATCGTTCACGCCGCGGACGGCGCAACGCCCCGGACGCGGATGCAGCAGGATATCGTAAACGCGCTCAGCCAACGGAAGAGCTCCATTCAGTTGAAATACGTCGGCAACAAAAACGCCACCCTTAAGCAAGAGATCAAGGACGTTCTCGAAGCGGCTATCCGCTCCGACGACTACTTGCACTATATCGTGAAGACCTACAAATACAAGGCGGCGATCAAAGGAAATTCCGCGACCATCGACTTCAGCTTTACTTACTGGGAGTCGCTTCCGCAGACCGCCGAAGTGCGCAGGCAGGTCGCGTCCATTATTAAGAGAATCGTAACCCCCGGCATGAACGACCATCAGAAGGTCAAAGCCGTTCACGATTGGGTCGTCGCGAATTTAGCCTACGACACCCGGCTTGTTTCCCATTCCGCTTACGACGGGCTGATCGACGGCTCGACGGTCTGCCAGGGCTACGCCCTGCTTACC
>JAEZZE010000083.1 GCA_023418755.1 Bacillota bacterium
CAGTTCGAAGAAAGATCTTTAAGCTCCCGCGCCTTCGCTTGGGCTACGCTTCTCTACCCGTTAACCCAATCATTCTTTAGCCATCTCCCGATGGATAATCTTACTACACAGAATAGTTTGCGCTACCGTCAACCACTCGGAATCGCCCGATTAACGGTCTGCCAGACCGTTAAATTTAGTCAACCACTCGGAATCGCCCGATTAACGGTCTGCCAGACCGTTAAATTTAGTCAAACGCTCGGAATCGCCCGATTAACGGTCTGCTAGACCGTTAAAGTTAGTCAACTGCTCGGATTCGTTCGATTAACGGTCTGCTAGACCGTTAAAGTTAGTCGACCACTCGGAATCGCCCGATTAACGGTCTGCCAGACCGTTAAAGTTAGTCAACCGCTCGGAATCGCCCGATTAACGGTCTGCCAGACCGTTTAAGTTAGTCAACCACTCGGAATCGCCCGATTAACGGTCTGCCAGACCGTTAAAGTTAGTCAACCACTCGGAATCGCCCGATTAACGGTCTGCCAGACCGTTAAAGTTAGTCAACCGCTCGGATTCGTTCGATTAACTGTCTGCCAGACCGTTAAAGTTAGTCGACCACTCGGATTCGTTCGATTAACGACCTCCCAGACCGTAGGGCGGTCAATTCGAGTGGCGTTTCATGATGTTTTCGGGCAATTCGCCTTAGGAAAGCCCCCACTATGGATTGTGCGCTCATGTTGTAAATTGGCACGTAGTCAAAAAAAAGGCATCCCGCAACAATGCCGGAATGCCTTCCTCCGCCTTCTATTCGAACGTCAACATGTGACGATCTGACGCCTATATGTGACATCCGCATGCGACCATCGAACATCCACACATAGCGATCGAACGCCCACATCGACCGTCGAACAACCACACGTTTTCGATCGAATGCCCACTTGCGACCATCGAACATCCACACATAGCAATCGAACGCCTACATGCGACGATCGGGCCTACATGCGACAATCGGACGTTAGAGCTTGATCTGCACCTTGAACAGGTCCGGATCCTTCGGCTTGGCCAGAAACTCGGCGGTCTCCTCCAAGCTGATCGTCTTGGAAATCAAAGGCTGAAGCCGAATACGCCCCTCCTTCACCCAGTTCAGGGCGGGCAGGAACGTATGGTTGATCGCCATCGAGCCGATCAGCGTCCAATCCTTCTGGTACAGCTTAAAAGGGCTGATCCGGATTTCCGCGTTTTGCGGCGTCACGCCGAACTGCAGAAACTTGCCCGCGGGCCCGATGTAATCGAATTCCTTCTCGATTACCGCCGGGATGCCGGTCACGTCCACGACCGCGTCGAAGCCGCCCGGATAGTCTTCCTTTCGGAGCTCTCCGCTGAGCACGCCCTTCGTCGCCCCGAGCTCCAGCGCCATGTCCAGCTTCTGCCGGGACACGTCCACGACGACCAGCTCGGAAGCCCCCGCTCTCGCGAGCGATTGCACAAGCTGCAGCCCCATCGCGCCGGCGCCGAACAGAATAACCCGATCTCCCGCCTTCAGGTCGAGCCGGTTCATTCCGTGAACGACGCAAGCCATCGGCTCGACGAAGGCCGCTTCCTCGAAGCTCATGGAATCCGGAATTTTCACGACGTTTTTCACCGGCACCTTGACGTACTCCGCCATGCTTCCGTCCACCGTATTGCCCAGCGCTCCCCAATTCGCGCAATGGTTGCCCCTATGCGTCAGACAGTATTCGCACTCCCCGCAGAACAAGCTCGGATCCGCGGTGACCCGGTCCCCGGGGCGGAACGTCTTTACGCCTTCGCCGACCTCGTGAATCACGCCGGAGAACTCGTGGCCCGGCACGATCGGATACGGGGAGATGAATTCGCCTTCGAAAATATGGAAGTCCGTGCCGCAGATGCCCACGTTCTCGACTTGGATCGTCACTTCGCCCGCGCCCGGAGCCGGGTACGGAACGTCCTTGACGACGGCATGGTGCGGCTTCTCGATCACTAACGCTTTCATCTTCCTCATCTTAATCGAACTCTCCTTTGTTTTCGTTATCTGAGCAGTTGGCCCGCCAGCTTGACGTAGCCTTTCTTCAAAATAAACCGGATGCTCTCGAGCACATCTTCGGCGGTTCCCGAGGCCAACGTCCGGATGAACGAATCGTCCTCGACAAGCGACATGCTAATCTCGCTAACCAGCTCGAAGTTTTCCTTCGGCGCGTTCGCCGGTCCCAGCATCGTAAGCACAGTGCGCACGGGGACGGGGCGCCGGCCGACCTCCCAGTTGACGTCGGCGGCAAGCCGAAGGACGGACACCGACATCTCCCGGATTCCTTCGCTGCGGCAGTGAAGCATCGCCAGACGGTCCTCTTCCAGCAGCAGGGGCCCGAGCTCCTCGCGCCTCTCCAGGTCCCGCCTTAGCGTCTCCGCGTCGGCCACGTCGAACCGCTCCTTCACGAAGGACATGATCCCGCCGATCAGCTCCGTTTTGGATGCCGCCGGAAAGCGGTCCGCCGCCTCGATATTGTCCAGCAGGCCGGATAGCGCCTTCCCGTAACGATCGACTTGGTCGACGACCTGATCGATGCTGGAACGCTCCTCCTCCCCCGTCCTTTCCGCTCTTGCCAGCAGCGGCAGCTGCTTCCGAAGCCCTTCGATCTCCTCTTCGGTCAGGAACGGACTGACGACGGCCGTCCTTGTGCCATCCAGCCTGACGGGCATAGTGGACAGCACCAGATCGACCGGGGCCCGTTCGGCGAGCCAGGCTTCCAAGTGAAACAGCGAGATCGTGTCGACCACCTGGAGCTCCGGAAGCTTTTTCTTGATCTGCGCCTGCAGCAGCCTCGACGTGCCGATGCCGCTCGAACAGACGAGCAGCACGCGGAGCTTCGGCGCCTCCGTCTCCTGCTTGTTCAGAATCGCCGTGCCGAAATGCATCGCGAGATAGCCGACCTCCTCTTCGGGCACCCGCTTGCCGAGCTGCTGCTCGAGATATCCGGTCGCTACGCGGGTCGCCTCGAAAATGTCCGGATACTCCTCCTTTACGTGCTGCAGCAGCGGGTTGCGAACGGCCATGTCGAGCTCGATCCGTTTGACGGCGGACGTCAGATGGGTCGTCAGATTGTGCACGAGCGTCTCGTCGCTCTCCAGCTCCAGCTTCAGCTCCCGCTCCATGATCGAGATCATCCGCCGCACGTACTCGAGAATGACGCTGTAATCGAAGTCGCTCCCCATAACATGATTCGATCGCGCGCCTAGAATGTGCATGGCGATGTAACCGATCTCGCTCTCCGGAATGGACAGCTTCAGTTGGCGGCTCAGCCCCGCCGCCAGCTCACGGGCCAGCCCGAACTCCTTCGTCGGCTTGAGCCGGGCCAGAATCTCGTCCTCGATCGTGATCGCTTCGTTCGCCTTGAGCCTTTGCACGGCCAAGGCCAGATGGACGACGAAGCCGACGTACGCGTTGTCGGCCATCCGGTAGCCCCGGGTATGCTCGAAGCGGTGAATGACCTGCTCGATCTGGAACAGCCATTCCGGATCGATGAAATTCAGCAGCCGAAGACGAATGGAGGCGTGCAGCTTCTCTCTCCGCTCCTCGGTCGGCTCGTACATGAATTCCATCAGTTGCTCTTGCGTGACCTGCTCGTACAGCAAATCGGCCATCGCCGCCCGGATGCTCTTCTCCGAGCCTTCGACGTAGACGCCGAGCCCCGGTTTGCGATACAGCCGAATACCGTATTTATCGAACCAGGGCTCGACCTTCTGAAGATCGTTGCTGATCGTCGACTCGGCCACGTTGGTTTGTTTGCTTAAAGCATACAGCTTCATCGGCTCCTTGCCGGTCAGCAGCAACAGCTTGATGTTCGCTTGCCTCTCCTCGGCCGAATACGCCGGCTGCGCCGCGCCGTCCCGGTACAGGCCGCGGGCCAGTTCCTCCAGCTTGTCATCCTCCCCGCGTATTCGCAGACCGGCTCCTATTTTCTTGTCGAAGCCTAGTCCGTGCTGTGCCAGGTAAAACTCCAGCTCCGCCAGCTCCCGCTGCAAAGTGCGCAAGCTGACGTTCAGCCGCTCGGCCAAAGCGTTCAAGGGCGCGTAATCGCCAGACTCCAGGAAGTATAATAAAATATGTTGTTGACGCGCGTTAAGCTTGATCCTCATTTTATTATCCATGTCCGTTCCCATCCTTGAAAGGCTTCGGCCAAAAGTCGGTCTTACTCCAAATTCGTATGTCTTCCCGCCATGCCGGCTTCCGTCTGCCCCAGACGTTCGGCGAGCAGCAGAACGATCCAATCGAACAGCAGCAATTGGGTCTGCTCGAACAGCGAGCCCATCGGCTGCACCGAAGGCGTTCCGGCTTCGTCCTCTCTCATCGTTCGCGCGGGAATGCGGATGACCAGATCCGCTCTTTGCGGAAGCGGCGCTTCGGGGAACGCCGTGAAGAAGGCCGTACGGGCCCCGGATGCCTCGACGATCCCCATCAGCGCCTCGACCGTCGCGAGCCGGCCCGTCCCCGAGCTGGTCAACCACAGATCTCCCTTTCCGATCGCCGGTGTCGTCGCGTCTCCGACGATATGAACAGGAACGCCCAGATGCATCAGCCTCATGCCGAAAGCCTGAAGCATCAGTCTTTCTCGGCCCAGGCCGTATATAAACACCCGCTTCGCTCCCGCGATTTCCACGATTAGCCTTTCGACGTCCGCGTCGCTTACCGACAAGAAGCTCCCTTTAAGCTCTTCCAGCATCCGCATGCGGAGCGTTTCGTTTCCGTCCCTCTCCATTTATTCCGCTCTCCCTTCCCAATTCCCTTCCATGTGCCTTCCAAAATCTCTTGAAGTCCTTCCTAGATCTCTTGAAGACCCTTCCTAAATCCCTTCTGCAGACCCTGCCGAACCTCCTGCGGAAAACTCTTTCGAAGTTTCTTCCAGAACTCTTTCGAAGTTTCTTCCGAAAACTCTTTCGCAGTTTCTTCCAGAACTCTTTCGCAGTCTCTTTCGAAAACTCATTCGCAGTCTCTTCCGAGAACTCTTTCGCAGTCTCTTCCGAAAACTCATTCGCAGTCTCTTCCGAAAACAAATTCGCAATCTATCCCGGAAACTCTTGAGCCATCTCTCGCGCAGTCTTTTCCCTTGCAATCGCGTCCTTCCAGTAGCGAACAGATTCCCGCAAGTCGTTCAGCACCCGATCGTCGTCTTCCTCGAAGGCGTGGCCCACTTCGATAAGCAGCAGCGGATCGGCCGCTCCCGACTTGCGGATCGCGCCAAGCACGCGGTCGGCCTCGATGACGCCCTGCTCGTTGCGCTCCTCGGTGAACGGCCAATGTCTGTCGTAACGGCCGTCCGTCTGCTGCAGATGGATCATCGGCGCATACGGCGCCAGCTTCTCCAGCCACGAATACGGATCCTTCTCCGACTCCGGGGCGTCCGGAGATATCGCGTGCCCCACGTCCAGGCACAGCCGAAATTCCGCGCCATCCTTCGGCCGGATCGCGTTTATGCGCTCCAGATGGGCGAGCGTGCCCGCCCTGTCCACCGGGCCTTCCCTGGCAATCGGCGTCTGCTCCCAATAGAAAGAGGCGATTCCGTAGCGCGGCGCTTGCCCGAGCAAGCTCGCGAGCGCTTCCTCGGCCGCGCGGATCGTTTCCCGGCGTCGCCCGGCGTCCTTGTACGACGGCAAATCCATGCCTCCGTAAGGTCCGCCGATCGCGTCGGCCCCCAATTCGCGAGTCATCGCGAACGCTTTCTCGAACCAGTCGGCCCCGTCCCTTCTCCCTTCCTCTAACGGATGCATCAGCAAGTTATGAGGGTAGACGGCCAAACCCGCGAACGTCGAATGAACGGTCAGGCCGTGCCGGGCGCAGGCGTTGCGCGCCCGATAGGCGTAGGCGGCCGCGCTCTCCGCATGTCCGCGTGGATCGAATTGGTCGAACGAGAACTGGACGATGTCCAGGCCCAGCTCCTGCTTGACGATCGCGGCCCAGTCCTCCGGGTCGGGCCACCGCTTGATCGCAAAGCTTGTCGATATTCCCAGTGTGCGCTTCATGCCGGATTCTCCTTTATATGCCTGTTACCGCGGCTCGACCAAGCTTCTCAGCTTCTCCAAAATCGTGTCGTAGGCCGCCGGGTCCGTGTAGTTTCCAAGCGAGACGTATTCTCTTCCCGGCGCGTGCTCCGTCGCCCGCTTCAGCAAATAACGATGGGTCACGATGAGCCGGGCGTCGGACGGGATCTGGTCGATCGAAGAGTGCACGACCGTCACCGCCTCCGCCAGCCGCGCGGCTCGCAGCCTTTTGCGCAAGATCGCCGCGCCCATCGCGCTCGAGCCCATTCCCGCGTCGCAGGCGAAGCATACGGTGTACCCGTTCTCGTCGTCCCCGGAACGAAGCCCGACCGGCGTTTCCGCCGCAGCCGCCTTCACTGTCGGCCCGGGGATCGCCGCATCCTCCGGCTCCCGGTCTTCCTCATCGCGTGCATGGAGGTTGGAGACGGGACGCAGCACGCGCTTAACCTCTTCCCAATGCTGAACGTGCACAAGCCTGCGGACGACGTCGTGCTCCCGGTTGCCGATCGCTTTCTCCGGCAGCTCGGGAATCGCCCGAATGACGACCAGCGACAAAGCGAGGGAGACGGCCGTCGACACCCCGATGCCCAGCAGAACGTACAGCATGTCTCCCGGAGGGGTCAAGCCGAAGATCAGCAGCAGGCTGGCCGGGGATGGAATGGAGACGAGTCCCGCATTGAAATATTGAAACGCGTAAATGCCGGCCATATTGCCGGCAATCAAGGGCAGCAAAAGCTGGGGGCGCATAAGCACGTAAGGAAAATAAACCTCCTGGATGCCCCCGAGCGAATGGATCGCCAGCGCCGTGGCCGACGTGCCGCGCCATTTGCCCCGCATCCGAATGACGTAGGCGAGCAGCATTCCCATCGCCGGCCCGGGATTCGCTTCCAGTAGGAAGTACACCGATTTGCTTAAAGATTTGATTTGCGAAATGCCGAGCGGCCCGAAGATGCCGTAGCTCATGATATTGTTCAGGAACAGCACCTTGGCCGGCTCGATAACGGCCGCCGAGATCGGCAGCCACCCGGAGTAGGCAACCTGCAAGATATGCTCGTTCAGCTGCTCGATGGCGCGGGAGATGGCCTGCCCTCCGTACGCAAAGCAGAAAACGGCCAGTCCTCCGGCCAGCAAAGCCGAGACGAAGTTGGCCATCAGCAGCTCGAAGCCGGACGGGAGGCGATTCTCCAGCAGGCGTTCCAGCCGCCTTACGATCCAGCCCAGGCCCGGCCCGAGCAGGAACGCCATGAAAATCATCGGCACCGTACTGGCCAGCGCCAGCGAAAATACGACGATGGCCGCGACCGCTCCCCCTCGCTTGCCGCCGATCAGCTGCCCGCCCGTATAGCCGAACATGACCGGCAGCAGCCAATTGAGGAGCGGTCCGGTGAGCAGGTTCACGTTATCGTTGGGGAACCAGCCGTATACGCCGAAGATAGCCCGGATCAAGCCGATGGAAATGACGATCGCGATATTCTGCGAGACGATCGCGCTAAGAAGTCTGCCGAATTTGTACATGCGTAATCACCGACTTTATGAAAAAGGTCGACCGGTATGCATAGGTGATGGCTTCCGTCGTTTCTCGAAATTATCAGAGAAGGCCCGATTCGTCCATGGCTAATTTCGGAAATGAAGGCGGCTTCTAGGGCTGGATAACGATCTTCAGCGTCCGGTTCTTCTCGCGGATCGCTTTCTCGAAAGCCGCGGCGGTCTCCTCGAGAGGCAGCCGGTCGGTAATGACGGGCTCGAGATCGATATGCTCCCCGTTCATGACGGCCACCCCGGTCGGGTACGTATTGCGGTAGCGGAACACTCCCCGCACGTCGATCTCGTTGTCCACGATATAGGGAATGCCGAGCGGAGTTTCGGCCTCCTGGGGAAGTCCGACCAGAACGACCCGCCCTCCCCTCCGCACGGACCGAAGCGCCGCCTGGGCGGCGCGTCCGTTGCCGGCCGTCTCGATCGCCAGATCGGCCTTGCGCCCTTCCGTCAGCCTCTCGATCGCCGTCTGAGCGTCTTCCTCGCGCAGGTTGACCGCGTCCGTCGCGCCCATCTGCAGCGCCCTCTCCAGACGGAACGGCTCCAGATCGACCCCGATGATCCGGCCCGCTCCGGCCGTCTTGACGGCCAGAAGGGCCAGAATGCCGATCGGGCCCATCCCCATGATGACGACCGTCTCGCCGGCCGTCAGGCCTCCTCTGCCGATCGCATGCAGCCCTACGGATAGCGGCTCGATCAGCGCGGCCTTCTCGTAAGACATCGAGTCCGGGATCGGGAAGAGCATGTCGGCGCGGATGGCGATATATTCGCAGAAAGCGCCGTCGTAAGGCGGGGTCGCCAGAAACACGACGTCCGGGCACAGATTGTACTGGCCCGCTTTGCAATAGGCGCAGCGTCCGCAGGTGACGCCAGGCTCGATCGTCACTCTCTGGCCCGGAACGACATTGTGCACCTCGCTGCCGACCGCCACGACGTCCCCCGCCGCTTCATGCCCGAGAATCATCGGGTACTCGACGACGTACGGACCGATTTTGCCATGCTCATAGTAGTGCACGTCCGAGCCGCATAAGCCGACCGCGCGGATGCGGACAAGCGCCTGATCCGGCCCGCAGGCCGGAATATCCCTCGTCTCGATCTCGATCGTGCCGGGCTTGGTGAGCACGGCCGCTTTCATTTTGCCAGTCATCGTCATCTTCAATCTCCCCTCGTTCCTTATTTGACCGCGCCCATCGACAGGCCGCGGACCATGTACTTGCGCACAAGCAAGCCGCAGATCAGCATCGGCATAATGATGACCGTTCCCGTCGCCATCGCCTGTCCCCATTTGACCCCTTGCTGAGACACGAGCAGGGAGACGGCGACAGGAACCGTCTGCGTTCCCTTGCCCGTAAAGATGGAGGCGAACGCGTAGTCGTTCCAGGAAAACATCAGGCAGAGCACAAGCGTCGCCACGATACCCGGCGCCGCGGTCGGCACCGCCACCCGCCGGAAAGCGCGGAACTTGCTGCAGCCGTCGATCATCGCCGCCTCCTCCAGATCGACGGGTACGTCCTTGAAGAACGTCGTCATCAGCCAGAGGGCAAACGGCAGGTTAAACGTCGTGTACGCGAAAATCAGGCCCGCCGTCTCCCCGATCAGTCCGACTTTGGCGAAGATCAGGTAGAGCGGCAGAATAACGGCGGGAATCGGAGCCATCCGCGTGCTGATGATCCAGAACGAGATGTCCTTCTCCCGCTTGAACTTGCCGCGGGCCAGCGCGTACCCTCCCATCGTGCCGAGCAGGATGGACAACCCCGTCGTTACGACGCTGACGATGACGCTGTTCGTCAGAAATTGGCCGAAGTTGCCTCTGCCCGAGAACATATCGGCATAGACGCCGAACGTCGGCTCGAAGAGGAGCTGGGGAGGCATGGCAAACATGTTGACCTGCGTCTTCACCGAAGACATCGCCATGAAGAGGATCGGCACCAGCGCCCAAGCAAGCGCTCCGAAGGCGAGGACGTAAAGAACCGCGTATAATAGATTTCGTTTGACCGCCATCTTAAGCCTCCTCGCTTTTCATGACTCTGAGAAAAAACTTGCCGAGCATAATCGTGACGAACAGCATTGTCAAGCCTAGCGCCGCCGCGGTTCCGATGTCCTGGAACCGGAACGCGACCTGCATCAGGTAGTACCCGACGATTTTCGTCGCGTCCGCGGGTCCTCCCTCGGTCGCGATCGTAATCGTGTCGACATAACGCAGCACGTCCATGGAGCGGATCAGCAGCGCCACGACGATCATGCGGCGGACCATCGGCAGCAGGATGTAGCGAATCTTCTGCCAGCCGTTGGCCCCGTCGACCTCCGCGGCTTCGAGCGGTTCCTGGGGAACGGTCTGCAAGCCGGCGAGCACGATGATCGTGATGAGCGGCGTCCATTCCCAGACGTCCATCAGAATGACGGCCGGCATCGCGTACGACGCGTCCCCGAGAATTTGGATGTCCACTCCCATCGTCTGCAGGAGCCAGTTATAAAGACCGTAGGTCGGGTCCAGTAGAAAGCGCCACAGCAGCCCCGCCACGATCGGGGCCACGAACAGAGGCAGCATCCACAGCGTCGCCAGAAGGTTTCTCGCCCTCGGAACGTGATACAGCAGCAGCGCCATCGCGATGCCCAGAACGAGCTGGGCGATGAGGCCTCCTCCCGCGTAGACCGCGGTTCTGCCCCACGACTCCCAGAAGGTAGGCTCCGTAAAAATGCGTGTCCAATTATCGAATCCGGCGAACCGGGGTTTATCCATGTCCAAGGTGTAGTCCATAAAGCTGGCGTAGATCATAAAGAAAAACGGAAATAAGCTGATTGCGGCCAGCACGATCATCGAAGGCAGCAGCATCCAAAACTCGGTGCGATCGCGTTTCGTCCTGCCGGTTGTTTTCCCTGTTGCCTGCAGCATGGTAGTCTCCTTTCCTGTCTTGCCCGGCCGGTCTTATCCCGCCGAAGGAGGACAGAGCGGGCCGGCCGTCTGCGCGGCAGCCCGCTCTATCCGTTTCAAGTTCAATTGCCGGTCAGCTTGTCGCTCTGCTTGGCGATTTCCTTCATCGTATCGGCCGGGGACTGACGCCCGGCCAGCATTTTCGACAGTTCGGTATAGACGATCGTATCGATTTGCGGCCACATCGGAATTTTCGGCCGCATGTACACGTTGCCTTCCTTCCAGGCTTCCTGCACCGCGCTCAGCGAGGAAGACAGCGGCAGCTTCTTCGCTTCTTCGGAGCCCGGATCCGAGATCGCCTTCTGGATATCCGGCAGATCGTATACCGAGTACCGGGTAGGCGTGAAGCCGGCGTCAAGAATCTGGTATTGCACTTGGGGCGAGGTCGCCCAGACGAGGAACAGCCACGCGGCGTTCCGGTCGTTATCGGAAACGTATTTATTGATGCCGACTCCCGTTCCGCCGTACATGTTGCCGCGGCCGTTGGGCCCCTTAGGCAAGATGGTCCAACCGACGTTGCCTACGACTTTGGAGGAATTCGGATCCTCGAACGTGGACGCGAACTCGTGCCATTCCGGCGCGAGGGCGATCTCGCCCGCCGCGAACGCCTCCGCGAGGCCGGACCAATCCCAGGACTTGCTTCCCGGCGCGGCTTCGGCCAGCAGCTTGTTGTAGAATTCCGCCGCCTGAATCGCCTCCGGAGAGGTGAGCAGCGACTTGCCCGGCGTTGCCGTGCCGATGCTGCCGATGTTCTCGGCCTGGAAGTACTCCCCGCCGAAGGACACGAGCACGTTGCTGAAGTCGTTCATCAAGGAGTCGTGCTGCTTGGCCTGGTGGCCCGTTCCGTATTTGACCTCCGTGATGACGCCTTCTTTCACTTTCTGGTTGATCCAGGCCGCGGCCTCGTAATACTGATCCCACGTCATGTCCGGACCCGGCGTCCAATCGAAGCCTTTGTCCTGCATGAACTGGTCCTTGTACTTCTCGAACACGTCCTTGCGGTAGGCGAGGATCATCGTCGGGTTGTCGTAGGGCAGCGCGTAGAGATGCTCGGTGTCGCCCATGTACCCGTCCGCCGTCAGCTGCGCCGAGATGAAGTCCTCCAGCCCGCCGGGCACGCTCGGCAAGGACGGATCGTCGTTAAGCGTCTTCAAGTCCACGAAATGGCGGGACTGCTTCGAGAGAATCTGGTAAGGATCGGCGTAAATGATATGGTAGTTGTCGTTGCGGGCGTTGAAATCCAAGCCCGTCTTCTCGACGACGACATCCAGGTTGCTCTGTTCGATATTGACTTTGATGCCGGTCGCCTTCTCGAAGATTTCGATATTCGCGGCCAGCCCCGAGGACGGCGGCGTATTCTCGGTAATGACGTTCAGCGTCGTGCCTGCGAACTGCTTCCAGTCGAAGCCTTCCGGCGCCTCGATCTTCGGCAATCCTTCCACCCAGCCGCCGAACGGATCGGAATCGGCGGGAGCCCCGGAGTTGTTTGCGCTTTCAGAAGGCTGCTCCGAAGGCGCGCCGGCGCTCGATGCCGGGCTTGGACTCGCGGAGCCGCCTCCCTCGTTCTTCGAGGAACACGCGCTCAATACGGCGGTAACGATCAATAGAAGAGCCAGCAGGCTGGCGAATGACCTTTTCAAATGAATCCCCCTAACCCGTTTTCGTATTCAGTCTGACTTATTGGACAGAAGGATACCGGCCGGTAACATTCTGCCCCCATTATAGTTCAGCGCTTCCCGGATGTTCTATTCAAACATCCGCCGATTCTGACGCCCGTGCCGCGCGACAAAATCGAAGGCGTCGCCGCCGGGCCGCTACGAGACGTCGATCACGACCTTGATGTGCCCCTTGCCGGTCTCGACCTGCTCCATCGCCTTGCCGAACTCCTCCAGCGGAAAACGATGCGTGATCAGCGGCTCCGTCCGGACGACGCCTCCGCGAATATAGGAGATCGCCCTGTCGAAGCAGTGGGTCTGCGCGAACGATCCGATGATCTTCAGCTCCTTCTGGAACACCTCGTAAGGGCTGATCGTAATTTCGTCGTCGTGGGACGCAACGCCGTAGATGACGATTTTGGCGCCCTTCTTGGCGAACTTGGCCATATGCTGAATGACTTCCCGGGCTCCCGTCGCGTCGATAACGATATCGAATCCTCGGGGAAACCGATCCCGCAGCGCGTTCTCGTGGGCGGAATAGTCGTGGCGGTCCAGCTTGACGACTTCGTCCGCCCCGAGCTCCCGCGCGACCTCCAGCTTGCGCTCGTCCGATGCGGCTACGACCAGCTTAGCCGCGCCGGCGTGCTTAAGCAGTTGGGCCAGAATAAGCCCGGTCGGTCCGGTGCCGAACATCAGCACTTCGTCGCCCGGACGAACGTCGATTACGTCCAGCCCGTGAACGGCGCAGGCGGTCGGCTCGACCATTACTCCCTGGTCGTAACGAAGCTCGTGCAGCGGAAATACTTTGTCGTGATTCACGGCGACGTACTCGGCGAAGCCTCCCGGTCCGTTCACGCCGAGGGAATAGAAGTTTTCGCAATAGAGCGGCTGGTTGCGCCTGCAGTAATAGCAATGGCCGCACAGCTCCGTATTGTCCGCGCACACCCGGTCCCCTACGGAGAAATCCGTAACCGCCCGGCCGACCGCCGCCACCTCTCCGACGAATTCGTGCCCGGGAACGAGCGGATATCTGGCCATAAACTCGCCGTGATGCAGATGCACGTCCGTTCGGCATACGCCGCAGGACTTCACCTTCAGTAAAATCTGATTGTCTTTGATCTCGGGCAGGTCGATCTCCCGGACCGTAAATCTCTCCGCTTGCGTGTAATAGACTGCTTTCATGCGGGCTCCCCTTTCTCCGGTAAGTAAGCCCATCATAGAACGTTCGGCGCGCGAGGTGTATTTAAAGATCCCGGCTTTCTGGCGCGGCCGGAACGCGACAAGATTGAAGATCCCCCGCATTCTCCGCGTCTTGTTGTAGAATCATAGATTAATGTGTGTTTTTGTGGTATTCTGGATTATCCGCGCATAGCGCTCATTAACCGACGGCGGCTCGGCAAGACACAAGTTGGCAAGCGCTAACGTCAGTCGTATTATTGGGGGAATTTCAAGTGCTTGTACATGATAGGCATCAACAAATCATGCAGCTGCTCCATGAAATGCAATCGGTCAAGACGGCGGACCTGATCGCGCGGTTCGGGGTTTCTTTCGAGACGGTTCGAAGGGATCTGGAATACCTGGAACAGGAAGGCTTCTTGAAGAGGGTCCACGGCGGGGCGACCTTGCCCGCGGCGGACTACCAGAAGGAGCTCCCTTTTACCGTTCGGGAGATGAAGAGGATTCAAGAGAAACGCGAGTTGGCCCAGGTCGCGATCCGCTTCGTGGAAGAAGGGCAATCCTTGTTCCTGGACGTAAGCACGACCAACACCGAATTCGCCAAAGGATTGATGACCCGCTTCGATCGGTTGACGATATTGACTAATTCGTTCCAGATCGCGTCGCTCCTAATGGCGAAGCCCCAGTTCACGATCGTCTTTATCGGAGGGGTGGTGCGCAACTCCGAGCGATGCGTGGTCGGGGATTTCGCCGAGGCGTTCGTCTCGCAGTTTCATGCCGACCTGTTCTTTATGAGCGTGAGCGGCATCTCGTTGAAGGAAGGCTTGACGGATTACGGCATCAGCGAGATTCAATTGAAAAAAAAGATGCTGGAGAGAGCCCAGAAGGTCATCGTTCTGGCCGACAGCAGCAAGTTTAACGCGGTTTCGCTTACGCCGGTATGCGGACTGGATAAAGTCGATCGGATCGTCACGGACTCCGGAGTCGACCGCGCCGTTCTTGAACGATACAAAGAGGCCGGGATTATTATCGATTTCCAATAAATTCAAAGCAAGCAGGGACTGTCCCCTAAATAAAGAATCGTACCGAACAATTATCGATGGATGGATGTTCATGGGGCATCTATCTCATCGATAATTTTGTACGCCCTACTTAGGGAACAGCCCCTGTCGTAGACGATTCGGTAAAGGATACCGAACGCTGAACATGCCGAATACGCGAACGCGAAGAACCTTGCGCAGAGGTTCTTTTTTTGTTCCCGATTTCAATTGACAGACGGATGATCCCGTGCTATTATCTGTCCTATGTTGTATTTGTGTGTGTTTGTAAGTGTTTATGTTGCTAATGATCGCATTAATAGGGGGGCGGCTTAGTTATTCCACTTGCAGTTTTATTGGTGCTGGGTTCCGGCATAGCGCATGCGGTTTGGAACATGTTGGCGAAGAAAAGCGAAAGTAAGCAGCTGTTCTTATTTCTCATTTATATCCCCGCCACGCTGGCGCTGCTCCCGGGCTTCGTTTCGGAAATCGCCGCCGCGAATCCGCCGTTGTCGGGTTATCTCTTATTGCTTCTGTCCGCGCTTATCCAAGCGGGATATGCTTACTCCCTTTCCAAGTCCTTAACCATCGGCGATCTGTCCCAGGTGTACCCGATGATGAGGGGAATTTCCACTTTCCTGCTGCCTCTTTGCGGAGTCTTTTTCCTGAACGAGCGGCTGTCGGCTTGGGGATGGCTGGGGCTCGGCTTGATCGCCATCGGTTTCTTCCTGACAAGCGGCGTCTCTTGGAGGAAGCGCGGAATCGACAACCCCGGATCTGTGCTTCTCTATACCACGGCCGTGGGAATCTGCACGATGTCGTACGTGATGGTAGACAAGGTGAATCTCCGGCATTTTTCGCCGACGCTGCTTCTGGAAGTTTCCAATATCGGATTTATGCTGGGGCTGGTCCCGTCGATTCGCTTTCGGGGAGTACGATGGGCGGCCGAGTTGAAGGAGCATGGAAAAAGGCTTGCGGCAGGCGCGATTCTTTCGCCCGGCTCCTATTTGTTGTTTTTGTTTGCCATGAGTATGTCGCCCTTAACCTACGCGGCGCCTCTTAGAGAAATCGGAACCGTATTCGGCACCCTGATGGGAGTGCTGTTCCTGAAGGAAGAAAGAGGGCGACTCCGAATCGTATCGGCCGGCATCATCTTCGCCGGCATCCTGCTTGTAGGCGCGATGGGACTATAAACGAATAAAGGGGAAAGAGTATGAACTGGAAAAAATGGGGGGAGCCCCAAGCTTTTTTGTACGTTTTGCCCGCGTTGGTGCCGTATGCGGTCTTTTGGCTCGCTCCTATGGCATACGTCGTGTACTTAAGCTTCACGGATTGGGATTTCATGAATCCGGCAAAACCCTTTGTCGGCTGGGAAAATTATAGCAACCTGCTGACGGATTCGAAATTTTACGACGCGTTGGCGACGACCTTCTTGTTCGCGTTGGGCAACGTTCTTCCCAGCCTTCTGGGCGGCTTGTTCCTTGCTCTGCTGCTCAACAGGAAGCTTCGGGGAGCGGCCTTCTTCCGAACGGTGATTTTCCTTCCGTGGATAACGCCGACGGTGGCCGTGTCGATCGTATGGGCGTGGATTTACGAGCCGCGGGTGGGGTTGGCCAATACCGTGCTCGAGTGGTTCGGAATCGGGGGGCTGGAGTGGACCAGGAGCCCGGATACGGCCTTGCTTTCCGTATTGATCGTCACGATCTGGAAGGGTCTGGGTTGGACGATGGTGTTCTACCTCGTAGCTCTCCAGAACATCCCGGAATCCTTGCATGAAGCGGCGATGATCGAAGGGGCTAACCGGCGACAACGGCTGATGCATATTACGCTGCCGCTCATTTCTCCCACTTCCTTTTTTCTGTTCTTGATCACGACGATAGATTCCATCCAGGCCTACGACCAAATCAACGTGTTGACGCAGGGCGGGCCGTCGGGCTCTACGAGAACGCTGCTCTATCTCTATTATGAATCCGCTTTCGAGAGGTTCGAAATCGGAGAAGCGTCCTCCGTCGCCATTGTCCTGATCCTGTTGCTTGCCCTGATCTCGGCGGTGTCGCTATATTTCTCCAGACGCCGAATCCACTATCTATAGACCGATTGGAGGTGAACTCATTATGCTGCATCGCGTCAAATCATGGCCTCTCCGCCTGCTCCTCTACCTAACGATCGGCTCCATAAGCGTGATGATGGCCTTCCCCTTTATCTGGATGTTCAGCAGCTCGCTTAAGACCAACGACGAGATTTGGAGCGTACCGCCCGTTCTATGGCCGGCGGAGGCGAGATGGACCAATTTCGCCGAAGCCTGGAACGCGGCGCCCTTCGGATTATATTTGTTCAACAGCGTATTCGTGGCTTTCGTGATCGTAATCGTTCAGTTGATTAATTCCTCCATGATGAGCTACGCGTTGACGCATATGCGATTCGCATGGAGCCGCGCGCTCATGGCGATGATTATGGTCACTTATATGCTTCCGGTGTCGGCCACCTACTTATCGGGATACGTCATTCTGGCCCGCATGGGACTATTGGACAGCTATACGGGGCTTATCGTATCGAATACGATCACGATCTTCGGCATTTTCCTGCTCAGGCAAGCGTTCCTGCAAATTCCCAAAGAGCTGGTCGAGGCCGCGAAGATCGACGGAAGCGGGCATTGGCGCATCTTGTGGACGATCATGATCCCGCTCTCCCGTTCAACCTTGGTCATCATGACGCTGCTTTCCTTTATCGGGCAGTACAACAACTATTTATGGCCTATGCTGATCACGAAAAGCCCTCGCCTGCAGCTTGTATCCGCCGGTCTTCGAAGCTTCTTCGTCGAGGGCGGCGCCTACGGCATGAAGTGGCCGTTGATTATGGCGGCAAGCACGTTCACGATCGTTCCGCTTGTGATCCTGTTCCTTGCTTCGCAGAAATGGATCATCAAGGGGGTGAGCAACGCGCACGGCGTGAACAAGGGGTAGCGGTTGGCCATACGGGAACATAAACTTAGGAGGTCATTCCATTGAAAATGAACGAGAAAACGGCTAATGAAGGATTGCCTGAGGCTGCTTACCTGAAACGCTCATGGAGAAAAGGCATCCCGGCGCTGTTGATCGCTCTGCCGCTAGCCCTTACGGCCTGCGCGTCCAACGGGGGATCCGGCGGGGGCGCTACCCAAAGCGCGCAAGGCGGAACGGCCGAGAACGCCAAAGGAGGCGATGCCGCACCGGTGACGATCGAGTTCTGGTACGGTCTCGGAGGCAATTTGGGCGAGAAAATGCAAACGCTGATCGACAAATTCAATGCGTCCCAGAGCGAGGTTATCGTGAAGCCGATCGTGCAAGCCAGCTATCCCGAGACGGAGAAGAAGCTGCAGGCGGCCATCGCGGCGGGCGACGTACCGGCCGCCGTATTGGCTTCGAACCACGATTGGGCGAGGAAAGGCTACTATAAAGCTCTCGACGAGTTCATTGCCAACGATCCGAGCTTCAATCCGGACGATGTGATCCCGACGTTCCTGGAGCAAGGCAAGGTCGACGGCAAGCAGTACTTCCTGCCGATGTACGGAACGACGCAGGTGATGTATTATCGCAAGGACGCGCTGGAGAAGCATGGATACAAGCCGGAAGACCTCGGCACTTGGGAGGCGTTGGCCGAGGCGGCCTCCAAGATGGCGGTGAAAGAAGGGGACCAGACGACGTTCTACGGCTGGGAACCGATGTGGGATGCCGCGAATATGATCGACGCGTCGCTCGGCAAGGGCGGCAAGTTCCTGAACGAGGACGGCAAGACGGTCGCGATCGATTCGCCGGAGTGGGTCGAGACGTGGGAGCTGTTCCGCAAGTGGCTCCACGACGACCGGATCATGCGGATCCATTACGGCGGGCAAGGCTGGGAATATTGGTACAAGACGATCGACGACGTCATGCAGGGCAGAGCGGCCGGGTACACGGGATCGAGCGGCGACCAGGGCGACCTGGACTTCGCGATCGTAGGCGCCATGGAGCAGCCGGGCTGGGAGGGCATCGGACCGGGCAAGCCCGTCGCTTCGGCAATCATGGCCGGCATCCCGGCGAAGGCAAGCCCCGAACAACAGCAAGCCGCTTACAAATGGTTCAGCTTCTTCATGGAAGCGGAGAACTCGGCGTTCTGGTCGATTAATACCGGCTACATCGCCATTCGCGAATCCGTGCTGGAGGAGCCGGAATTCGTCTCTTACAGCGAGACCCACCCGCAGATTATGGTGCCGTTGAAGCAAGCCACCCACGCTTCCGCCCCGTTCACCGATCCGACGGGAGGCAAAATATACGACGCGCTCAAAATCGCCGCGGATCGGGTACAGATCGAGAACGTGCCCGCGGCCGAGGCGTTAAAAGAAGCGAAAGCGAGCGCGCAGCGAGAGTTGGACAAATTGAAATAATCCTGCGGGCTAGCCGCCGATTATCATGGACATCATCATTTCGAGGAGGAGGACGGGCATGGCAACGCGAAACGACGCAGAAGAAACCCGCAAAGACGGGGCGCTGCTCAAATTTCAGATTATTACCGATACGCATGTGAGGCCGGATCCCGAACATACGCATAACCGGAATCTGGCAAGGGCGCTTGAAGATATTAAACGGGTGGCGCCGGATAGCGACGGGATTATGCACGCGGGAGACATTACCGACCACGGGCATGAGGAGGAATACGCCGAGTTCCGGAGAATATGGCGGGAACACGGCGCGGGATTGCCCCCCGGTTATTTCGCATCGGGCAATCACGACGTCGGGCTGGGCCATTGGCCGTCCCGCTTGGGAGGTTATCTGGAAGCCACGGGCATGGAAGGCCCTTACCACGCTCACTCGGTGAACGGGTATCCCTTCATCTTCCTCGGCACCGAGCAGGGGCTGGAGCTGTTCTCTTCCTTGTCGGAGGCACAGCTCATCTGGCTGGATGCCAAGCTGGCCGAGAGCAAGGATGCGGCTCGCCCGGCCTTCGTCTTCCTTCACCAGCCGCTTAAAGACACGGTCGCGGGCTCTTACGAGTCGCAACGGTGGTTTGGCGTCGCTCAGGATGACGAGCTTAAGGAAGTGCTGTCCAGGCATCGGCACGCCTTTCTGTTCACCGGTCATACTCACTGGGAGCTAGAGGCGGCGCATACGATGTTCGATGGGCAGGATCGGCTTCCCGTTATGTTTAACGCGGCGTCCGTCGCGTACTTATGGACGGACGAAGACGAGCATAAAGACGGGAGCCAGGGATTGTTCGTCGAGGTGTACGCCGATCGCGTGACGGTCAGGGGCCGGGATTTCGCCGCGGGCAAATGGCTGGAGAACGTTCGGTTTGAATGTCCCCTCCCCGAGCGGCCCGAATAATCGGATGCGCGCGACCGAGCGCTTCCGGGTAAGCAAAAACGCAAGTTCCGGGAGGGAATCTCCCTGGAACTTGCGTTTTGTTCGTTGCGGCTTGCCCGAATTGCGGAAAACGGCTTTCGGACAGCCCGTCTTCCTTGAAACCCCGTCTCAAGCCGGCTCTTCCGACGCAGGCGCAGATGCGGCCGACGCATCTTGATTCTTCTGCATCAGCGGAGCGATTACGCCGAACAGCATAATCTGAGCGCCGCCGATCAGGAAACCGAGGCCGATCATCAGGCCAAGATTCTGATCGTTAAACTGCGCGATATTCAACACGCAGCAGACGATGCCAACCGCGATGACGACCGTCGCCACCCATTTCAGCATGCGAGCCATCTCTTTATTTTTCATGAGGGTCCAGCCTCCTTGTGAAAGCGCTATATGTGAATATTCTATCACAAAGATGTGACGAATTAAAGGCGAAATTCACAAGTTGGACAAAAACGGGCTTCTCCCCCAAGGATAACACCGTATGCGACGGCTTTGCGAGCTGGCTCCGGCAAGATCAAAGTCGCCCTCCGCTTGCCGGAGCCGCTAGAAGGCTGCGGTCGAAAGCTTATTCCGCCGGAGCCTCCGAAGCAGCGCCCTCCGTAATCGTCACCGTCCCGCCCGAGCTTGAGCCCGAAGCCGGGCTCGGTTCGGCCGTCGCGGCCTTCTCGCTTTCCTCGGTCAGCATCTTCTGGCCTTTGGCCTGAAGATTGTCCAGCGCCTCCGCGATCGTCACGCTGCCATCCTTCACGCCCTTGAATTCCTCCTGCGTCAGCGCGTCGAACTTCATGTAGAAATCGCGCGGGAGCTTGTCGAAATCTTTGTAAGTATCGTTAGTTCGCGGCTTTAAGCTGTAGAACGCCGCCATATTGCGGCCTTCCCCGTTGTCGATGTATTTCGTACGCGCCGGAAACCCGCCGTTGCGAAGCTTGGAAGTCACTCGCGCGAAATCGTCGCCGTTGATGTAGCTCAGAAACTTCCACGCGCCCTCCGGGTTGGCCGAATTCGCGTCGATCGCGAAGATCTGGCCGACCGACATCGCCGTGCTTTCGTCGGGAGTTTGCGGATTGACCGGCACCGTCACGACGTCCCAGTTTTTCACGCCTTTATCCTTCAAAAAGGTCCGGGCTTCCTTAATTTGATCCATCAAATAATTGCCTTCGATCACCATCGCGGCTTTCTCTCCGATAAACGCGTCCCTTAACAAATAATCCTCGTAAGACCCGGAGAATCCGCCGCCGTTCATATCCTCGACGTACAGGGAGCCCGACTTGAGCGCCTTATCCGCCGTATCGAACGCCTTTTTCCACGAATCCGAATTGATCATCAGCTGCTTGGCCGTCGGGTTGACGTAGCTTAGCCCCAGCGAAGAACCGATCATCATGCCCAACTGGTAGAGGTCCGACTGATAACCCGCCTTCAAGCCGTAGACGCGGTCTTCGCCGCTGCCGTCCGTCGGAAACCTGGCCGACAGCTGCAGCAATTCCTCCCAGGTCATGCGATCGGTAGGAGGCGTGACTCCGTACTTCTCGAACATGTCTTTGTTATAGAAGAGCGCCTGGCTGTAAAATTCCGGAGCGAGACCGTACAGAATGCCGTCGCTTTGCTGCTTGATATACTCCAGAATTCCGGGAGCGATCCCTTCCAGATCGAACTTCTCCTTCTGGATGAACGTGTCCAGGTTGTACAGCTTCCCTTCGCCGGCCATGCGCGAGTATTCGCTCGCCCCGAGCATCAGCACGTCCGGTTTCTGCTCGGCGATGAACTCCTCCATCGCCTTCTGCATGTCTTTTCCTTCTTCGTAAGCGACGCTCGACGTCGCGATCACTTCGATCTCGACGTCCGGATGCAGCGCGGAAAACAGCATTCCGTACTGTTGATAGAAGCTGCGCTCGTCGTAATGCATGACCTTGATGGCCGTTTTCTCGTTGTTCGTCGTATCGTTGCCGCCCCCGCTGCATCCTGCCGCGATTCCTGCGACCAGCACTCCGCATAGCGCGGCCGCCGTCTTTTTGCCGTAATGCATTTCCACACTTCCTTCTATAAAATGGTATGCCCGAATTCAACGCCGGAACTTCTTGGATTTCCCCTCCTCTGCCGATTTACATATTGTACCATACCGATTCAAGCAGAACGGGGATTTATGGTGGAAATGGGAGTTAGGTCCTAGGATGTCCAATCGCTCCACCCCCCGGCTTCCCCAACTTAAGTCGAGGTCGATCGTCACCTCGCGTCTGATGACAGCGGAACGAACGATAAGCTATGATGGGAGCAGCCAACCGAAAGGAAGTCTCTGCCATGAATAAAACGATGTTTATGGATAAAATGTTTCATGATCTCGCGCCTTTGCCGGAGAACGAACGGAACGAGCTGCTCGCCCGTTGCGAGGAATGTTTCAGAATCGGCCTGGAACAGGGAAAGACGGAAGAGGAAATCGTCGCCGAATTGGGCTATCCCTCGCCGCGTGCCGAGCCGCGATTCGAACCGCCCTACTCCGAAGAACCTTATAACCATGTTTCCTACTCCGATCGCGTTCCGCCCCCGCCGCAAGCCTGGTCCTCGGCTCCGCAGGGCCGCCCGAACGAGCCGGAAAGCGGTATGGCCCGTTACATCGGCGTAGGAATCCTGCTGCTCTTTCTTAATCTGCTCCTTGCGATTCCCGTATTCGCCGCGCTGTTCTCGGCGTTCGTCGCCAGCTGCGTCGCCGCCCTCGCGACTCTGCTGGCGCCGCTGGCGTTAGTCGCGGAGACGACGCTGTACGGGGAGTTTACGAACGCCAAGCTGATGATGACGCTGGGGGCGACGGGCATCGGAATGATTCTGGCCGACTTGGCTCTCCTGTTTGGCAAGGGGCTGTTCCGCACGACGAAAGCCTACGCGGGATGGAATTTCAGAACGTTGAAAGGAAGAAATCATCGATGAGGAAATTTTGGTATTTTACGGCGTTCTGCCTGATCGTGATCGGGATCGCGGGCGCGGCAAACCATAATTGGAACGCCGTTGACAAAAACATGCGGGATTTCGAGAAAAAGTGGACCTTCTCCGCGGAAGAGCTTCGCGATCTGAACATCAAGAGCGAATACAACGTCACCATGACTTTCGTCAAAAGCACCGACGGCACCAACACGATCCAATTGACGGGACGCGGGACGGAAAAGATGGCCGAGACCGTCCAAGCGACGGAAATATCCGGCCGCAAGCTGGATTTGGAACTCATTCGCCTGCCGAGGAGATATATGAACCTGTTCGGCTTCAACTTGGAGCATCCTACGGAGCGATTCGTCGTATCCGTTACGGACGAGGCTTTTCTGGACAGGTTGAGAATCAAGCTCGACTCCGGCAACCTCGAATTGAACAATGCCGCGGCGATCCGAATCTCGAGCGCCGTTCTGGATTCCGATTCCGGCAACCTGTCTTTGGGCGAGTTCGCCAGCGAGACGCTGGAGATCGACGTCGACTCCGGGAACGTCAAGGCGGAGCGCGTCACCGCGGACTTGACCGCATCCATCGATTCCGGCAACATCACGATCGAGAATATGACCGGCAAGGCCAACCTGTCGGCCGACTCCGGCAACGTCAAGCTGTATAAGCTGGACAGCTCCGACGCGAGCATCTCGGTCGATTCGGGCAACGCGTACGTTCGCGTTCCGGCGGACTTCTCCGGGACGTACGACCTGAAGGCGGATTCCGGCAGAGTCCGCGCTCCCGAATCCAAACGCGGGACGGACGCCGTCATCAAGGTGAGAACCGACAGCGGGAACATTACGATCGAAGAAGCTTCCAAGTAACGTCCATCGGGCTTTACGGCCTCCGAGGGGGCTGTCCCATAAGTACAAAGAGTCGTACCGAACGATGATCGATGGATGAATGTTTAGGGGCATCTATCTCCTTCCGAGGCTATACGATCCTGAAATTTTGAATGGATAGACCCGTCACAGGGTCATTTCAGGACCGTATGAGGCAGTCTCCAGGAGATAGATGCCCACTTTTTTTTCATCGATAATCTTGTACGACCTACTTACGGGACAGCTCCCTTATCTTAGTCTGCCGATCATCTCAAGCAACTTTGCTTAGGCGACAGCCCCCCTCATGCGGTTCGCGCGAATCAGCCTTTACGCTTGGCCCCTTTACGCTTGGCCCCTCGACGCCTCGAGACCCGTTGCAAGACGGAGAACACGCTCCAACCTAAGTCGGGGTCGCATTCCAAACCCGGGACGGTTACGCGCGGGGTCCTGCGAAAGGTAGGATAGAGTCAGCATCCGATATCGCGCGGAACCGACTGACAAGGAGGCCGACCTGTGTTTACCCTTCTGACCGGCATCGTATATGCCTGCGTATTCTTTCTGCTTATTCTCTCTTGGATTGCCGGAAGCAAAGCTTCCAAGCTGCTGTACGGCGGATCTACCGAAAGACTGCACCGCAAAACCCGCAAGCAAATCGTCTGGGCCGTCTACGCGACGCTGCCCGCGATCGGACTCGTCGCGGCTACTCTGGCGATGGCCGCGACGATGGACTCCGTCTTCTGGGAAGACCGGGTGCTGCTTCATCTCCCGCTCGCGCTCATCCCTCTGGCGTCCGTATGGCTGCTTGCCGTACCGCGCTTGACGAAGCTCTGGCAAGCGACCCGCAACGTGTCCGCGGCCCCGCTTCCCGCGGACATCCGCAAGATGACCGCTCATCCCCTGGCCGTGCTGCCGTTTCGGATATCGGCGATCGGAGCCGGAACGATTATGTACTTCTTATTCGTGACTCCGGTGCCGTTCCGGCTCGGTCCCGTGCTCGTCCCGCTTTTGCTGGCCGCGGCGACCGCAACGGCTCTAGGCTACGCCCAAGCACGGCGGTACGGCAGAGTCGGCGGGAAAGACGCCCCCGCATCGCCGACGCCCCGCGCGAGGTGGATGCGCGCCGCCGGCATCTCCTGCGTCGTGATCGGCGTTGCCGCCCTGATCTTTATCGTCGGCAGCCGCGGCAGCCGGCTTCCGGTCGCGATGAGCATGGCCGAAGGGCCGATGGATTTCGGAGGAGGAACGGAGCTCGTCCACGACCCCCGAACCGATAGGTCTCTGGCCATGCTGACCGGCCCGAGAGACCGGGAGCCGGACCGGAAGATCACGTTGACCGCCGAGAAAAAAACGATCGAGCTGAGTCCGGGAGAGCCGTTCGAAGCCTGGACCTTCAACGGCCAGCTTCCCGGCCCCGAGCTTCGGATGAAGCAGGGAGAACTCGTGGAGGTCACGCTGGTCAACCTCGACATCGAGGAAGGCGCGACGATCCACTGGCACGGGCTCGACGTGCCGAACGCGGAGGACGGCGTGGCCGGAGCGACGCAGGAAGCCGTCATGCCGGGCCAGCGGCACGTCTATCGCTTCGTCGCCGAGCAGACGGGAACGTTCTGGTACCATTCTCACCAGCATTCCCAGGAAGCGGTGAAGAAGGGTCTGTTCGGCAGCCTGGTCGTGGAGCCCGAAGCCGCCGAAGATAACGGCGCGGGAGAAGAAGACCTGACCGTCATGACCCACGTCTGGGACGGCGTCGGACTGGCGATCGGCGATCGCGGCGGCATTCAGCGCAAGAAGGTCGTTCCGGGAACGCCGGTGCGCCTGCGGCTGATCAATACCCAGGATTGGATCCGGCAGGATTACACGCTGACGGGAACGCCGTTCCGCGTCGCCGCCATAGACGGCACCGAGCTGAACGAACCTCAAGAGCTGGAGAACGTTCGAGTAGAACTGACGACGGGCGGCCGAATGGATTTGACGTTCCTCATGCCGGACGCCCCCGTCTTCCTGAGCGTCGGCCGCTCCGGCAAGCTGGGCGTGCTCCTGAGCCGGGACGGCGCCGGAAGCGTCCCCGGCCTCCCGGATAAGACGACCTCGTTTAACCCGATCGATTACGGCGCGCCCGCCGACACCGCCATTACGGCGACAAGCGACTTCGACCGCGAATTCGAGATGATTCTCGACAACAAGCTGACGTTCTACAACGGGCAATTCGGCTCCCTGTATACGATCAACGGGGAAGTGTTCCCGAATACTCCGATGTTCATGGTCCGGGAAGGCGATCTGGTCAAGACGACGATTGTCAATCGCGGCGCCGTCGATCACCCGATGCATCTGCACGGCCATCATATGCTCGTGCTCTCCCGCAACGGCGAGCCGTCGACCGGCAGCCCCTGGTATTCCGACACGCTGGACGTTCAGCCGGGCGAAGTCTACGAGGTCGGCTTCGTCGCCGACAACCCCGGATTATGGATGGATCACTGCCACAACTTGACGCACGCGGCCGTCGGCATGTCGATGCATCTCATGTACGAAGGGATCACGACCCCCTACACGATCGGCGGCGAATCCGGGAACCATCCGGAATAACCTCGTTAGAACCCTTGCTCCGCGGCATAGTTGCCCCAGTGAGGACGCCTTCCGTCCACGTCTTCGATTCCGTAAGCGTCCGACAGTCCCCAGGAAGTATAAGATTTGCCCGACTTGCTTAGCAAATCCGGTTCGGCGGCGAGCGCGGCCAGTCCCCGCGCGAGAAAGAACGGCGTCTCCGATTGCAGGAAATGAGGGTCCTTGGCCGCGCCGTCGCGCCAATTCTCCTCGGCGACGCCGAAGTAATCCAGCATTTCCTCCGATCTCAGGAATCCCGGCGTGACGGACACCGCCGCTACGCCGTGCGGACGAAGCTCGGCGGCGAGGGCCTCCGCCAGATGGATCACCGATACTTTAGCCAAGCTGTAGGGCAGATTGCCGCGATAGCGGTAATCGAATCCGTCCGTCACTTCCACGATCAGACCTTCGCCTCTCTTGACGAGCAGAGGCGCTCCGTAATAGCTTGCGATCATATGGGAGTGAACCGCTCTGCGCTGCATCAGCAGCGCCTTGTCCAAAGAGCCTTCCCAGTAGGGCGTGCCCCACTCCGTCAGCTTCTCCCCTCCCCATACGTCGTTGACCAGAATGTCCAATCTTCCCGCCTGTTCGTCGGCGATTCGCGCGAACAGCGCCCCGACCTGCTCCGCTTCCGTATAGTCGACGCGCACGGGAATGCCCCGGCCGCCCCGAGCGGACACCAACTCGGCCGTTTCTTCGATCGTCTCCGGTCTTGCCAGATCGGAGGGAGCTCCCCTGACGCTTCTTCCCGTGACGTACACGGTCGCGCCCGCCTCGCCCAGCGCAATCGCGATCGCCCTGCCCGCTCCTCTGGTCGCCCCCGCGACGACCGCTACTTTTCCTTCCAACGGTTTCATCATTTTCTTTTCCTCCTCTACTCGCAAATCGATTTGTCCCGCGAATAAAGAATACGCTCCGATATAAGACATCCGTTGTCCTATAAATCGGATATACTGGAACTATTCCAATCGAACGGAGGTATAACGAATGAGAGCCGATCGTTTGCTTGCGCTGCTCGCGCTGCTGCAATCCCGGGGGCGTATGACGGTCAAAGAGATCGCCCGCGAGCTTGAAGTCTCCGAGCGAACCATTCAGCGCGACATGGAGGCGTTGGCCGTAGCCGGCATTCCCGTCTATGCGGAGCGGGGCGCCAAGGGAGGATGGGGACTGTCCGAGGGGTATCGTAACCGGGTTACGGGAATGACGACCGACGAGATCCGCTCTCTGCTGCTGCTTCACTCCTCCAGCATCGTCGCCGATTTGGGCTTGAACGGGCCTTCGGGAACCGCTCTGCGCAAGCTGCTGTCGGCGCTTCCGGAGACGGTGCGACGGGACGCCGAATACGTGCGGGAGCGCATCCATATCGACGGCGCGGGCTGGCATTCCGCCCCTTCCCGCGTATCCCACCTGCAGACCGTTCAACAGGCGGTCTGGGAGCAGCGCAAGCTTCGCATCGGCTACCGCAGCCGCGACGCGGACGCGGCGGAACGCACCGTTGCGCCGCTCGGCTTGGTCGCCAAGTCGAGCATCTGGTATTTGGTCGCCATGGAGGAGAGAGAGGACGATCCGTACCGTACGTTCCGGCTGTCCCGACTACACGGCGCCGTCATGCTTGACGAGATCTTCGCCAGGCCGGAAGGCTTCGATCTGGCCGCCCATTGGGAGCGGTCCATGGAACGGTTCAAGATCAGCCTGCCCCGCTATCCCGCGAAAGTTCGCGTGGCTTCGGCAAGATGGGAAGCGTTCGCCGGGGAGAAATACGTCAAGACGGTCTCTTGCGAGGAGGTTCGGGGGAGAGAGGAGATGGAAGCGGACGTCGAATTCAACACGCTGGAATCCGCGCGAGACACCGTCATGAAATACGGCCGCGATGCGGAAGCGCTGGCTCCGGAGGAGCTTCGCGCCGCCGTGCGCGAAGAATGCCTGGCCGCGGCCGCGCTGTACGGAGGGTGAAGCTCCGGCGCGTAACCCGCTCCCCGGAAATCACCAGTTGGCGATTTCCA
Source organism: Bacillota bacterium (assembly GCA_023418755.1). GTDB lineage: Bacteria > Bacillota > Bacilli > Paenibacillales > Paenibacillaceae > Cohnella. The sequence goes on from JAEZZE010000083.1 coordinate 28,119, forward strand.
GGAAGTAAGCGATAAACTGTTCCGAAGTCATCGGACGCCCCGTGAAGAAGCCTTGAATGCGATCGCACTTCAGCTGCTGCAGGCGTTGAAGCTGACCCTCCGTCTCGACGCCCTCGGCGGTTACGGAGAGGCCCAAACCGTGCGACATTTCGATGACCGCCTTGGCGATCGCGTCGTCGTCGGAATCTTCCATCAGATTCCGGATAAACGAAGGATCTATTTTCACGATATGGACGGGCAGCTTCTTCAACCAGTAGAGCGACGACTGGCCCATCCCGAAATCGTCGATCGCGATTTTAACGCCGATCTCCACCAGCTGTCCCAGCATCCGGATGCTGTGCTCCATATCCTGAACGGCCGTGTGCTCGGTAATCTCGAGACACAGATTGTGAGGCTCGATCCCGGTATCCTTGAGCACCTGGCGAACGATATCCGGAAAATTTTCTTGCTGGAATTGCAGCGTCGAGATGTTGACCGAGATGACGAGCGAAGGCATTCCCGCATGGATCCAGCGCCGGCAGGCCTTGCAAGCCTGCTCCAGCACCCATTGGCCGATCGGAATGATCAGCCCCGTCTCCTCCGCCAGAGGAATAAACTCGCCGGGCTGTATCGTTTTTCCGTCGGACGACCTCCATCGGATGAGCGTCTCCGCTCCGTACACCTTGCCGGAGGACAGGGACACCTGCGGTTGAAAATTAAGCGCCAGCTCTCCCCGCTCCATCGCGTATCTGAGACCCGTTTCCATATTAAACCTCTCAACTCTCTTCGAGCTTAATGCCGGCGTGTACACCTTAAGCCGGTTGCCGCCGTTTTCCTTCGAATAGTACATCGCCAGGTCGGAAAACCGGATTAGCGAATCGACGTCATGCGCGTCGCAGGGATACAAGCAAGCTCCGATGCTGGCGGACAAATAAAATTCCTGTCCCTCCAGCACGAACGGCTTGGCCAGCATGCCCAGCATCCGGTCGGCGACCTGGTTGATTTCTTCCGCGCCTTCTATGCTGGACAACAGAACGATAAATTCGTCTCCGGCGAACCGGGCGACGATCCCCAGCGCGCCGACGCATTCCTGGAGCTTATCCGCGGCAAGCCGAAGCAGATGGTCCCCCGTCTGGTGGCCGAGCGTATCGTTCACGATCTTGAATCTGTCCAGATCGATCATCATGACCGCCAGCTTGCGGCCGTCCTTGCTCCGCTCCTCCATCGCTTCCTTGAGCTGCTCCTTGAACAGCATGCGGTTAGGCAGGCCGGTCAAGGAATCCCGGTAGGCCAGCTGCGTAATCCTCGCTTCGTTGAGCTTCTTCTCCGTTATATCCGTGATCGATCCGATGACGCGGGTCGCGGAACCGGAGGCTCCCCGAATGAGATCGCCCGCCAGGTGCACCCAGATCGGATGCTCCCCCTTCTTCCGCCCCCCGCCGAACCGCAGCTCGAGCCGGATCGGCCGTTGATCGACCTCGAAACGGGCCTGCTCGAACGCCTGCCACATCGCGCGGCGATCCTCCGGATGCACGAGCCTCAGAACGGAACGCGGATCGCTCGTAAGCTTCGCGGCGGAGGGGCTTAATATTTTATGGGCGCGTATGTTCCAATCGATCTTCCCCGTGTCCAGATTCCAATCCCATATCCCGTCGTTCGTCGTGTTCGAGACGATCTCCAGCTTCTCGGCGATCGAACGGACGCGGTTGAACAGCAGCTCGCGCTCCAACGCGACGGCCAAAACCGTGAAGCTGTGCCGGTACAAGTCGTTGGCGGCCAATTGATTCGAATCGAGGGGGCCGGCCAGCGCGACGTAACCCCAGTCCTGCAATTCCGAATTGACCGGATGGAGCACGACGACGTCTTCTCCTCCCGGCAGCGTTCCAGGCGGCAACGCCTCCAACGGCGGGAAATATTCGAACGAATAGGCCGAACCGACCGCCGGCACCGCGTCTCCGCGCTTGGTAAACGATTGGCGAACGACCAAGCGCCGGCTTCCGCTCTCGTCCGTCTCCCACAGCGCGAGGCATCCCCAATGCGCCAAATTCCAGAACAGCTTGGAGATATCGACTCTCTCGTCTCTCGTCGCGTTAATAAGACCTCTTGTCATGAGATGGCTATTGTCCGTAATCGTATGAATCGAACGCCGCATCTGCGACAAGCCGATCAGATAGCGGTCGAAGTCGTCCGCCGTCCGGAACAGACTCTTCTCCGAGCAGGAGCACGAAGACCTTACGACCAGCTCGGTCGGCACGAGCGTCGAGCCGCCGAGCGAAGGACGGCCTTCCATCATCTCGAAAGCCTTGCGCACCGCTTCTCTCGCGAGCGCGTCGAGGGGCTGACGGACGGTCGTGAGAGCGGGATAGTTCGCCGCGGACTGATCAATATCGTCGAAGCCCGTTACCGCGTAATCCTGGGGAACGCGATACCCCCCTCTTTGCAGGCAGTCGATCGCTCCAAGCGCGTTAAAGTCCGTTACGGCGGCAATCGCGGTAAAGTCGACGCCTCGGTTCAGAAGCTCGAGCATCGCTTTTTCTCCGCCGCTCATCAGGTTGTCTTCCGCCTTGACGACCAGCTGCTCGTCGAATGGCAGCCCATGCTCGGCAAGCGCCTGCAGATACCCTTCGTAGCGCTCGAGCAGATCGTATTGGGTCCGATTGCCAATGAACGCGATCCGTTTATGCCCGTGATCGATCAGATGCTTCACGGCCGCGCGCATGCCCGAGCGGTTCTCGACCAGAACGGAGTGGCCCGCGGGAAGCGGCGACGGAAACCCGATACAAACGAACGGCTTGCCGCCGGCATCTAGAGTCTCGAGAACCGCCGAGCTTGCGGACGGCAGGACGACGAGCCACGCGTCGACAAGCCCGATGGCGATCGGTTCCTCCAACGAATCGATGCCCAAATAATCGTCCGCTACCTGCACGGCGAACAGCCTGGATCTTCTCTCCCGCACGGCTTGTTGAATGTAAGGCAGCAGCCTTCCGTAATATTCTCCGTCCAGATACGGCGCGATGACGCCGATCCGGTACTCCTGGATCATGATGCTCCCTGCCTTCTATGCTAGCGTCGAGTAATTAACCGTTATGTCAATTTTCAACATTTTACCTCGAAATCCTTTTAATCTCGCCGCAATGACCGAAAAAACCTCTCTTCAAAAACGAATATGCCGAATTTGGGTCCGGATACGATCGTAAGCTTTGCGGATGGAGCTTCGTTCGTCCGGCTGCAGACGCACTCCCGCCAGCTCGGCGATTCGTTCCGCGTTGTCCGCGATCGAGCGGCCCTCCGTGTCGAGATGATGCTTGAACTTCTCGCCGGAGAGAGCCGTTACGCACCGATCGATCTGGGCGGCCGCCCAAGATCCGCTTCCTTCTCCCCGCCCTTTGAGCCGCCGCAATAGCGTCTCCTTCCCGGCGCAAAGCGCGAAATGATGCACCGGCACCCCGTCCTCCCTCAGTCTCCCGACGATCTCGTCGAAATAGAGCGGATGGACAAGCGTCATCGGCGCGATCACGACGCCGTCGTATTCCCGGTTCAGGTGCTTAATCATCGCGTAGTTCATGTCCCGCCACATCGGATAGTCCTGAAAGTCGTCGAGCGCGATCCTCTTGGGAACGTTCTTGCGAATAAAATAACCGGCATTCTCCGGATCGTAAACATAGGAGTCGGGCAACCTTCTGTGCAGCTCGTAGGCAGTCTGCGTCTTTCCGGCGCCGAACGCGCCGTTAATCCATATCAGCATTCTTTTCACTTCCATTTAATGGGGTCCGTTCCTGTATAGGTTCCTTTCGCCGCGCCTGCCGTTCTATCCTTCTTTTCAACCGTCTGGAAAATCGCCGAACCAAATCAAAGGCAATGAAATACGATAGGTATAGGCCATGACATCAGCCTAGGAAGGTGAGACGAAGATGAGCGGCACCGTTTACGACTTTTATGCAGGCGGCAACACGGCGAAAGGCTACGCGAGCCTGCTTCACTCCTCCTTGCGGGGATTGGAACGGATTTACGTGCTGAGGGGAGGCGCGGGATTGGGGAAGTTCTGCGGTCTCCGTTCGATCGGCGACAGGCTGGCGGACGCCGGTCTTGAAATCTGGCGCATCTCCTGCGCTTCCGATCCGGACGCTCTGGACGGACTGATCGTTCCCGGCCTGAAGCTCGGTATCGTCGACGGCACGACGCCGAACGCCCTCGTTCCGGAAGCTGCGGGAGCGACGATTCTGGATATCGATCTGGGGAAAGCCTGCGATCCATCCTCGCTCGCGGCGCGCGAGACGGAAATCGCGAGCTTGAGCCGCGAAATAACGGGCAAGTACGAGGAAGCTTATGCCGGATTCGCCGAGGCGCTTCAGGTTCATGACGATTGGGAAAAAATCTATATCGGCAACATGGATTTCCGGGCGGCCGACGAGCTGACTCGCGAATGGATCGCTCTCCTATTCGGAGATCGGAAGAAAGAAGGGGCTGGCTGGGAGGCTCGCCGGTTTCTCGGCGCGGCGACTCCTCAAGGGGCGGCCGATTTCGTTCCCGGATTGACGGAAGGACTGAAGCGGTATTTGCTGAAGGGGAGGCCCGGCTCGGGCAAATCGACGATGCTGAAGAAGCTGGCGGCCGCGGCCGCCGAACGCGGCTTCGACGCCGAAATCTACCATTGCGGCTTCGATCCGAACAGTCTGGACATGGTCGCCGTGCGGGAGCTCGGCTTCGCGATCTTCGACAGCACCGCTCCGCACGAATATTATCCCGACCGGCCTTCCGACGAGATCGTCGACATGTACGAGCGCTGCATCGCACCGGGAACGGATGAAGCCTATGCCGACGAGATCGCCCCGATCAAGCGTCGATATTCCGAGAATATGAAACGGTCGATCGGACTGTTGGCGGAAGCCCGGGCCCTGCGGGATCGGCTGGAGCGGTTGTATGCCGAAGCCGCGAACCGTTCGGACCTGGAGTCTATCGCCGAAAGGTTCAGGCAGGATGTTCTGGGGTTTGCGGCTGTCGGAAAGTGAATCTATGAATCGTAAGGCTCCGCTTCTGTCTACAAAACAGGCCGGACCGACCGCGAATCCCTTCGCGGCCGATCCGGCCTGCCTATGTTTTAACGCGATCCCGCCTCCTGCAAATCCCGGGGGACGACGGCGTCCCGAAGCGCGTCGTCCAGTTCGGCCGCATACCGCGACGCCGACTCCTCGCTCCAGCCGAGCAGCTCCTGCATCAACGCGATGACGCCGGCTTTGAATCCCCGCACCGTCTCGATGTCGAAGAACAGAGCTCCCGTGCGGCGAATGAAGAAATCGACCGGCTTGGCGGCCATCTCCTCCTCTACCGCATACATCGCCCGCATATAGAGATCCAATGGCAGCCCGAACCGTTCCGCTTCCGCGGCATCCCCATAGCGGTATACGCGCTCCGCGTTGGAGCCGTAGAAGCGCGCGATCCGCAGACTCGCATCGGCGGACAATCCTGCGGCCGTCCCTAGCTTGGCGGCCCGCGAAGCATAAGCCTCCAGCCCGGCGGAACCGCCCACCTCGCCGCCGGAGATCGCCATCCCTTTCGTCCGGCAAGCCGCAGCCTGCACGCGTCCCTGCAGCCTGCGGGCGACCAAGTCGACCGTATCCTCGGCCATCTTGCGGTAACCGGTCAGCTTCCCTCCGGCAATCGTGATCAAGCCGGATTCGGACTGCCAGATTTCATCCTTGCGGGAAATTTCGGACGGATTCTTTCCTTCCTCATAGATCAGTGGCCGGATGCCCGCCCAGCTCGATTCGACGTCCTTCTCCGTAAGCCGCGTTTCCGGGAACATGAAGTTGATCGCGCCGAGAACGTACCTGCGGTCCGCTTCCGTCATCGTCGGGTGCGCCTTGTCCCCGTCGTAGAAAGTATCCGTCGTGCCGACGTAAGTCTTGCCGTCGCGCGGGATGGCGAACACCATCCGCTTATCGTCGGTATCGAAGTACACCGCCTGACGCAGCGGAAAACGGCTCTGGTCGATGACCAGATGAATGCCCTTGGACAGCCGCAGCTTCTTGCCGTGATTGGAGCGGTCCATCTCCCGCAGCGTATCGACCCACGGCCCCGTCGCGTTCACGACCGCCTTGGCCCGCACCTCGCCGCTATCCCCCGTCAGCAGATCCGTCACGCTTGCCCCGCACACCCTCCCGTCCGCGGCATAGACGAGCTTCTCCACCTTCGCGTAGTTCAAGGCCGTCGCCCCGAACTCCGCCGCTCGCTTCATGACCTCGATCGTCAGCCTCGCGTCGTCCGTCCGGTACTCCACATAGTATCCGCCCCCGAGCAGGCCGTTCTTTTTCAGCAGCGGCTCCTTCTGCAGCGTCGCTCCCGCCTTCAGCATTTTCCGCCGCTCGCTCCGCTTGACTCCGGCCAAATAATCGTACGCCCGCAGCCCGATCGACGTGGAGAACGATCCGAACGTTCCGCCTTTATAGATCGGCAGCAGCATCCACTCCGGAGTCGTCACGTGCGGCCCGTTCTCGTATACGATAGCCCGCTCTTTGCCGACCTCCGCGACCATTTTCACCTCGAACTGCTTCAAATAGCGCAGCCCGCCGTGCACGAGCTTCGTCGACCGGCTGGACGTGCCCGCCGCGAAATCCTGCATCTCCACAAGAGCCGTGCGCAAGCCCCGGCTAGCCGCGTCCATCGCGATCCCTGCTCCCGTAATGCCTCCCCCGATGACGAGCAGATCGTATTCTTCCTTCTTCATGCTCTCGAAAATCGCCGACCGTCCATGCCCTGCAAATACGCGTTCCTTCATGCCGAACCCCTCTTTTCTCCGGATATAGAAAAAGAGACCGCAAACACATTATGCGCAATAACGCATAACGTGAAGCGGTCTCTCCTCGTCTCTGACCCGATGTATTTACTTATGTCTACTTTACCACGCCCGCGGTCATTTGAAAACCATCGCCGCTTTCACCGCTTTGCCCCAGCCTGCGTACAGGCGCGCGGACTCCTCCGGCTCCATCGCGGGCGCGAACGAACGGTCCTTGCTCCATTGTTGCGCGATCTCCTCCGGGCTATCCCAGAAGCCGACGGCCAGCCCGGCCAGGTATGCCGCCCCGAGCGCCGTCGTCTCGTTGACGACGGGACGCTCCACCGCCGCGCCGAGCATGTCGCTCTGGAACTGCATCAGGAAGTCGTTCTTCACCGCGCCGCCGTCCACGCGCAGCGTTTTCAGGCTGATCCCCGAATCCGCCTCCATCGCCGCCAGCACGTCCTTCGTCTGGTAGGCGAGCGACTCCAGCGTCGCCCGGATAAAATGCTCCTTCGTCGTGCCGCGCGTCAGCCCGAACACGGCGCCCCGAACGTCGCTGTCCCAGTACGGCGTCCCGAGCCCGACGAAGGCGGGCACGACGTAGACGCCTTCCGTCGTCTCGACTCTGGCCGCGTAGCGCTCGCTGTCCTTGGCGTCGGCGAACATGCGCAGGCCGTCGCGCAGCCACTGAATGGCCGAACCGGCGACGAAAATGCTGCCTTCCAGCGCGTAGGTCACCTTGCCGCCGATTCCCCAAGCGATCGTGGTCAGCAGTCCGTGATCGGACGCGACCGCCTTGTCTCCCGTGTTCATCAGCATGAAGCAGCCGGTCCCGTACGTGTTCTTCGCCATCCCTTTTTCATAACAAGCCTGACCGAACAAAGCCGCCTGCTGGTCCCCCGCGATACCCGCGATCGGAACCTCGCATCCGAAGAAGTGATGCGTGTCCGTCAGCCCGTACACCTCGGACGATGGCTTCACCTCGGGCAGCATCGACTCGGGCACCGTCAATATTTTCAGCAGCTCCGGGTCCCAGCGCAGCTCGTGAATGTTGTACATCAGCGTACGGGACGCGTTGGAATAGTCCGTCACGTGCGCGCGCCGTCCCGACAAGCGCCAGATCAGCCACGTATCGATCGTGCCGAACAGCAGCTTGCCCTGCTCCGCCTGCTCCCGGGCGCCCTCCACATGGTCGAGAATCCACTTGACCTTCGTGCCCGAAAAATAAGCGTCGATCAGCAGGCCCGTCTTGCTTCTGAACGTCTCGTTCAGGCCGGCGCCCTTCAGCTCTTCGCAAATCTCCGCCGTCTGCCTCGACTGCCAGACGATCGCGTTGTACACGGGAACTCCCGTCTCCTTGTCCCATACGACCGCCGTCTCCCGCTGGTTCGTAATGCCGATGCCGGCGATCTGCTCGGGCTTGACGCCCGATTCCGACAGCACCGTCGCGATGACCGCGAGGACGGAGCCCCAGATTTCGTTCGCGTTATGCTCCACCCAGCCCGGCTTCGGAAAATACTGCTTGAACTCCTGCTGGGCCACGCGCGCGATCCGTCCCTCATGATCGAACAAAATCGCCCGCGAGCTGGTCGTGCCCTGATCCAATGACAGAATGTATTTTTCCACCGTTATCTTCCTCCCATGCCCGGTCGACCGGGCTTATTTCCACATGCTCGCATGGCTCGTCGACACCGCGATCGCCCCGGCTCCGAACAGCGGCGGCAAATCCTCCGGCCCGTCGATAAATCCCCCCAGTATAATGTCGATGCCGGTCTCGCGCTGGATAATTCCGATCTTCGGATGAGAATAGCTCGGCAGGATTTCGATGTAGTCCGGCTTGACGTGCGACGCCGAATTGATAATCGTCTTGACCGAGTGGGAGTCGATCAGAAAACCTCGTTGGATCGCCATCAGCCCGTATTTTTTCGCGTGGATGAGACTTGAAGTGCGGGTGCTGATGACGCCGTCGATCTTGATCGCCTTGGACAGAAAATGGATCGAAGCCTCGTCGTCCTTGATCCCCTTGACCATATCGAGATGGAGAAACATCTTTTTCCCCGCCTGTTTGGCGCTCGAGACGATGCCTTGAAGGTGTATCAGCTCTCCCTCCAGCAAAAAAATAACTTCCTGGGAAGAAGCAAGCGCTTGCTCGAATTCCTTCATATTGCGGACGGCCGGAATGACCGAATGCTTCTTCAACAGCCCCATCCGATGTTCCCCTCCTCGGCTGAACGCCGAAAATGCGAAAAACAGCTGCCGAATCGGACACGGACTCGGGGAGTTCGCACCTGCCTGGCAGCTGTTCTCTTCATTCTCACAGCGATCGGATTTACTTGTAGGTTTTATTATAATTCATTTCGCTGTCTTTTGGAATATCGCGCAAAGGCAAGCGAGAGATTCCTAGCACGAGTCTCTCGCTCGGGGCTTGCTATTGCGATAGTTGCTGCAGAAGGTTGGAGATAACCTGGACGGCCTCCGCCCGACTTGCATTGTCCTTCGGCGCAAACAGATTGCCGTTGCGGCCCTTTATCAATCCGAGGGAGCCCGCTTGGGCTACCGACGCTTGAGCCCATTTACTGATTTCGCCGGAGTCTTTGAATTCAAGATCAGTACCGGGCAAATCCGTCTTAAGCGTAATTTTGTAGGCATTCATAGCCATGATTGCCATCTGTTCTCTCGTGATTTGCTCCTGCGGAGCAAATCGGCTGTCGCTCAAACCTTTGATGAGCCCATGCGTATATGCCGCTGCTACCGCTTCGGAATACCACGCATTCGTCGGCAAATCGTCGAACTCCACAGCCGCGGTACCTGCCTTCAGACGAAGAGCCTTGACCAGCATAGCCGCAAACTCGGAACGGGTAACCTTTTTCTCCGGCGCGAATTTCGTATCGGTTACGCCGTTTACAATCTGCTTCGCCGCCAACTCCTGAATGACCGACAGCGCCCAATGATTGGCTGCCACGTCCTCGAAGTTTTTCTTGATCTCAAATGCGCCGTATTTGCTGAAATGGCTTAATTCCGCAATAAGCTCGCTGCCTTCCCATTTTCCTCCGACGTACTCCAAGCTTCCGTTATCGGCGATATAGTAGATGCCCGTTAAGCGGCGATCTGCGCCTGGATTTACGGGAAAACGCACGGTGATCGGAGCATTAAAGGCGGAGAGTGTCTTCTCTTCTCCGTTTTTGCCTACGACGGCAAGCTTAAATTCATAAATCGGACCGATAACTGCCACACCCGCGCCTGGATCGGAAGCCAAGCCGCCCTGGACATCCGCCGGATTCAGTCGCACGGCCGTCAGTTGCATACTCGCATCCGAAAATCCGTTTGTACCCGTCAGTTCCGACAATTGAATAAGCACTTGAGGAGGCAGCGAGACGACCGCATCCCCAAACCGGACTTCCAGATTGTTCGTTCCGACCCATTCGTTGATTCGAGCGGGCAGAACAACAGTGGTTTTATCCTTCACATCGATCGAAACCTTGCCGTCTGAAGCTGCAGGAATATCCTTGTTCGTCAGCGTAACAGTATTCTCGTCCCTGGAATTGCTGGACATGAAACCACCTCCGCCTCCACCTCCACTTCCTCCTCCGCCCCCGCTGCCTCCGCAAAGGCCGACGCAGGCGGTTTGGACTGAAAGCGGCTGGCTCGAGGCAGAGAGATTGTCTTTGGCATCGAACGCTCTAACCGTGAACGAATATGGCGTGTTAGCCGTTAGCCCGGTTACTTTGTACGAAGTGTCTCCGTTCGTTGTTCCGACTTGGCTGCCTCCGGCATAAACCCGGTACCCGGTTACCCCGACCGCATCGGTAGACGGATTCCATGCCAGCGTTACGCTGGTTGCGGCGATCTCCACTGCCCGCAGTCCGGTAGGAGCGGTAGGTGCAACCGTGTCGTCGTTACCCGAAACCGTGAACGACTTCGTTAATTCAAACTTCTCGTTGACCCCGACGGGAAGACTGAATATCAGCGTATACTGTCCGTCCGGCAGACCTTTACGAATAAGGAGATCGTCCTGCCAGTTTATGGATTGCGCGGCATAATGCGTTATGCCGCCGCTATCCTTGATTTCGATTTTGGGCCATACCGGGTTGAAATCGTGCGAAGTGATATCCTCTCCCACGCCAATCAATCTCATTACACCGCTCAGCAGTTCTGGACGAACAACCAGTTGGGTCGTGTTGTCTGCGCCTCGCGTCATGGACACGATGTTCAAGGTCGATGCGGCTGGATCCGGCTTCCCGTCGAAATCGATCGTCATGTCCTGCGCAAGGTTCAACTGCTCTCTCGTTCTCCAGCTATACAGCCATCGAGAACCGCCATTTGAACCTATTAACGTCTCTACCCACAGCCATTGGTTTCCTTCGGCGATAATTAGCTTGTTAAGCAGTTGCGATGAATTGAAGACATTATAACCCCCCAACAGCATCGGTGAGCTTAAATTCGAACTGCTGGAAAACGACAGGAAAGGCAGCGCATTTCTAAATTGAATCGTCCGTCTGGGGACATCCGTTATCGTAGCCTTGTGCGTAACCGGATCGATTGAAATAGGATTGACTATGCTATACCCGATAGTTGTTCCATTCGTGCTCGTCATTTGAAGGACGAAGCTTCCCGGAGCGACGAGAATTCCCTTCATGGAATACGACGTAGAAATCGAAAAATCGCTATAACCTTCCACCGGCATGATGTACTGGGCATTCGTATATGAAGCGTCTTTCGGTAAACCGACCGGCTTTATCGAAACTGCCGTTAAGTCGTTCGGAACGTCGATTTTCGTTAATGCGAGAAGCTGGCTTCCCTTTAAGCGAAGCGGATTGTAATAGGGAATGAGTTCATACGATCCGTTCTTGGACAATGTGAGCGACAACAGCACCACATAATCCTGATTGGCTGCAATCTGATTGGCGTCGTAAATCAATACCTTGCCAGAATCATCAATATGAGCCGGGAGCCTGCTCTCGATTCCCTCCGCATTTTTGGTTCTGACTTCAATTTGATTAATTCCTAGCTCCCTAAACGCGTACCCTGTAGGAATAACGATAGGAATCGATAGTTTATCCGATGATCCTCTTTCCTCAACTTGTATGCTAATTTCTCCCTCGAGCTTGGCCACGTCATCCGGGAATAGTTGAGCTTCCAGCTTCATCGTGTAGTTGCCGGGAATAGCCGGTACGCTCAATTCCTCCTTGTGCCCTAGACGAGCATACAAACGCTCTCCTACCGGTTGATTCATCTCATCGTAGAGCTGATATAGTAACGTCGAAGCGCTTGCGCTTGCCCCGTCTCCAGGGTAAGGACCATCGGATAGCTGAGCCTGCCGATAAACGAAGGAGGCTCCTGATTTCTCCACAATCATGCTTGTCTCGCCTTCGAGGCTGTGCACATTAAAAGTAGCGAGAGGCTCTTGAGCGGCATTGCGGTTAACGGTGCCCCTCTGCGAGTCAACCTTAGAAACGTCGTAGAGATAATTGCTCTGCTCGTCATTGAAATTGCTGTATACGTACCGGTTTACTTGGCCGGACTGGAACCAATAAGAGTCATAGGCCCTAAACTGCCCGTCGAAGGAAAACTTTGTATTTCCGTCTATCTTCGTGTATTTCTTAAATGAATATCGATATTCGTCCTTCGTTACCGAATAATAAAACCAGTCGCTTACTCCTTTAGAAACATACCAGGATGATCGAGGAGCGCTGTCCCCGATCGACACGGTCGCCTCTTCAAAACCGTCCGGAGGCTGAACGGCAACCAAGTTCGCCGTGAGATCTACCATCCCGCTTGCAGCAGAAGAGACCGTTCTCTCGTCAAAGAGATAGTATCCCGCATTTGAATTCGTCGGGTAAAGAGTACCATACACCAGAATGCGATCTATCGTGCCTACATAAATTTCAGCTTTGCGCTGCTTGTCCAACGTGATCGGAATCGGCCAAGTCGACGATCCGCTTCCGTTTCTTTTTACCGCCAGATGAAGAACGTCTCCTTCAGCGGCCGACGAAGCCGAGTAAGTCAGCTTCTTTAATCGCTCTTTTGTCAGATCCAGAGCAGACGTTGCGGATGTGATCGTTTGATGATAATAGACGCCGCCCGCTTGTCCGCTGGCGCTTCTTCCGGTCACGACAATGTCGTATTCTTTACCTGAAGCCAAGTATTTGCCCGGAATAGCCAGCTTGCCCGCTTCAGAGGCGATATCCTGATATCTCAAATACGTGTAAAAGTCCGTGACTCCGCTATTGGCTTCCTCAACGTAAGGCAGCTGCCTTTCATACAGAAAAACCTGCCCGTTTTGCAGAGGCTGCCCGCTCTCATCCTGTGCGGAGATCATGATTCCTTCAGTCTCTCCGGCTTCGTGACCGACAAAAATAAACTCTCTAGCCACCGTGTAGGGCTCGGCTTGCCCGTCAATGCTGACGACTGCCTCCAACGCGTACTTGCCGCTCGGCAGTTGAAGCTCGGACATATGCGCCAAGTAGCTCCAATTAATGGCGTGATTCTGAAGCTCCTGAACCCGCTCTCCTTGCTCGTTCTTGATATAGAACTTTGAACGGATAACGGACGACAACATCTGTCCGTCAAATCGGTAAACGTCCCCAAGCCAAAAATCTCCGCGCTTTATTTGAATTACGGCGTTTAGGCCGTTGCTCACCAGCATCATTCTATCGTATGTCAATACCGGCTCGCCCGCTAGACTTAACCGGGTAGGTTCCGAAGCCGTAATATCGGTTACCCAATGGTAGCTGTCCCCCTCCTCTTTTACGGAAATTCCCACCTGATAGTCGGCAGGCGTTAGATGCAGCTTACTGATCCCTACGAAATTACCGTTCAGCCCCGTGACCAGAACGGCCTCGTTGGTCGGAAGAATGACTTCGACGGTCGAATGTATATCATCTTCATCCACTTGAAGAGTCATGCTACTCTGGACATCGATTGTATTTTCAAGTACGTATCCGCTATCTCCCTCTTTGCCGCTCAAGGTATATCTTAACTTGCCCGGCTTCATCATAAGCTTGAACTGAACCGGAAAAGACGGATTGAACGAGACCCCCGCCTCTGCAGTCATGCTCATATCTTCCGGGAGAAAGGACATTTTAATATCCGTGAAATCGGAAAGCAGCGCCGTATCCGGAGTAACTTCCACCGCCGTCTCGGCGATCGGCCAATCCGCCATGCTAAGCAACTGCTGGCCCGTTAATTCAAGCTTATCGAAGTAAGCGATAATATCAGAGTACGAAGACCTGTAGCTCGAATACAATTCTACCGTGTAGACGGATTCGGGTTCGATGATTACAGATTGAAGGTTTAACGAACCGTCGTAAAATGGAATCGGCAGAGCAAAATCGTCAGGAAACGCGGAATCCCGCTTTTTTAGCGTTGCATGTCCGTTCTGAATTTGATACCCCGTAATCTCTCCCAGCTTAATCGTCCCATACGTAGCCGAAGTCACGCTCGGAGCTGCGTCCGAAAGCGGCGGGTGGTGAATATCCGTTTGAACCGGGGTCCGGCTCTCCGGGGCCTCGATCGTTCCTTGCGCCCCGGCCTGCGGAACGATCGCTCCGAGCGTCAAGCAGACGAGCGTAATAATAGCGAGCAGCTTTCTCCTCATTTGTCTATTCATTCTGCTTATCCCTGTCCCTTCCGTCATTAATTGCCCGTAAATCCCATAATTACCCAAGCAAACTGTGAACATTGTACCACAAAAGTTTCCATGTGAATGGATAAAAAGATATAAAAGTGGAGAATATTTGAATATTTTTCTATCGCTGCCGAAAAGAAAGAGACAACCTCATTCCCCCATTTTGTCATGGGGAAGATTGGTTGTCTCCGTTGTATGCTCACCCCGCCATCAAACCGACGCTGTCCAGCATCACCTTGCCGGGTCCTTCGTTAAAATGGAACGTGATCCGCTCCCATCCGGACAGATCGAAGTCGGGGTTTTCTTCCACGAATTCCTTAAACGGCAGCTCGTACGTCTGATAGACCGCCTCCTCCGCTTCCTTGAACTTTCCTTTGGCCAGAATCGGCTCCAGCGCCGGCAGCCAGGTGAACTCGGTTTCCGCCGGCGGTTCGGCCTCCATGAACAGATCCAGCGGAAGTCTGGCGGAATTCCCGGAGCCGTCCTCCAGCTCGATCTCGATCGACAAGCTCGATTCCAACGCTTCCTCAAGCGCTTCGAGCTCATCCAGGTCCTCCTCCCGGAACTCCTCTTTCAGCGTCCGGCTCACGTTCGCCAATGAAAATAGGAGCAGGTCTTCTTCTTCGGGACTCTCCCGCAAGACCGAACCGAGCACGATCGTGTACGAGCCCGCCTCCTGCCATCCGAGCTCGACGCCTTTGTTGCCGTCTTCTTGACTTTCGGGCGCGTTCGCATGCTGCCAATCGGTCAATCCGGATGCCTCGGCCTTCACCCCGGTCGAAGGCCTGCCGAGGTCCTCGCCGGAAAAATCGATCAATTGCCGAAATTCTCCGTTCTCGTACTGATTGAAGTAACGGGTATCCGGAAGATAAGCCAGGCCCGCCCTATAGTCCCGGAACAAAACGTCGAATTCCTCCGACCGATGAAACACCGTCTCCGCGAACGCGGACACGTACGCTTGGGCGATCCGGCGTTGATCCTCGGCGGGGAGCAGCCGCTTCGGCCGAATGAACAACCCGGCCGGCATCGCGCTGTCCGAGCGGCCCCAAGCCGTGTTGAACTGGCTATGGTTCGCGTCTTCGATATAGAGCGAGGCTTTGAAAGCGTCGCTGTTGTCGGAGAAATCCGCGCGTCCGTACTGACGATCGCCGTAAAAGCTAACCAAATCGGCGTCTTTGGCGCCCTGAAGCGTCAAATAGGAAACGTCCTGCAGTCGCGGCCGTTCTCCGTCGACCTCGGTATCCGTTGGCGCAAGCGCGATGACGGCTTGGATCTCGTAGGATGCGCGATCCGGCAAGGTCGTGTCGTCCGCGAACCAGCGGCTCGCATCCGCGGCCATGGCCGCCGCTTGGCCTCCCCGGGAATGTCCGAGGAGCGCGACCCGTCCGAAGTCGATTCGGCCGTAAAAGGGGGTGTCCTGCCGCTCCGAATAAGCCTGAAGAAGCTGAATATGCTGCAGCAGCAACCAAGCGCGCAGCTTCATATCCTGTTCCGGGATGCCCGACCAGACGGAATAATTGAAGAAATTCTCGTCCACGGACACGGCCGCGATCCCTCTGCTCGCGAGCAGCTCGCCCAAGTACCCGTAGCCCTCGTCCGAAAAATCCTCCATCAAATGATTGCCGTGCACCATCAGCACGATCGGGTACGGTCCGCTGCCTTCGGGGAGCCACGCTCTGCCGTTCAGCGGCAGCTCGGTCTCGTCGAAGCCCCAGAATTGCCGCCGCAGCCATGGCCAACTCTCGATATAGGCGGAAGCGTCCACGGACGGAGACAGCAGCTCCGCGGATTTGCCGAATTCGGCCCGGTGTTTGTCCTTGCCGCATCCATAAGCGAACTGACGGTACGAGTAGCTGCCCGGCTGCGAAGGGTCGGAAGGGAGCATGGCTAAGGCTCGTACTTCGAGAGCGCCGGAATCCCCCGCGTCCGCCGCCTCGTCCGCGTCGGCGCCGGAATCCCCCGTCGGGAAGGACGGGACGGCCTGCGGAACGGTTAGCGCCGCGACGACGGCCAGCGCTCCAAGCGCGAATCGCCTGGCGCGGGCGCCCCTTCGGACGACGAAACCGACGAGAAGTCCGACTCCCGCGGCAACTAAAGTAACGGACAGGGAAAGTGCCAAAGACGCCCTCCAGCCCAATTCGGAAAAATACAGCACGATATACGAGAGCGCTCCCGTGTAGACCGCTCCCCCCGCCGTAAACCGCGGAACCTTATCGGCTCCCGCTAGCGCGAGAAGAACGGCGACGATCCAGGCCGCCAACGCCATTCCCGCCGCGTTCAGCATCAGCGCCGTCGCGACGTCGAACGTTCTGCCCAGCCCCGTCGGCATGCCTAGAGCGGAGACGGAGACGGCCGCGCAATCGAGCGCCCACATCGCGGCTACCGCATAGGTCCATACGCCGCGGTCGCGAGCCGTCAAGTTGGCTAACCTTAACTTCGTTCCGACGGCTATTCTTTTTTTCGCGTTAATTTCAATAGGTTCAACATTCATCATGAGCCTCGCCTCGGTAGAACGGTTTCCCTCTCATTATATACCTAATTCAGAGGCAACTTGAACGCCAAAGTCTAACATCGCCGAATACGGCAAAAAGAGACGATCGATATGACCGCCTCCCTACGCGCTCCTTGTAACGACAAATTGGAATAAAATGAGTCGCGCCTTCAAGCGAGCAACTTTTTATCGTTAATCTAGTTTTCAATTTCAGTATAGATTTGAAAGGTCACGCCGAATTTATCCGTTACATCCCCGAATCCGGGACTGAAAACTTCTTCTTGGAACGGGATATTGACTTGTCCGTCTTGCCGCAAAGCTTCATAAATACGTTTGGATTGTTCTATGTCGTTCGTTGTAATGCATAGGGTTACCCGCTTCCCGTTTCCAAGCGGAGAACTGCTTGGCGCATCCGAAACCATGAGCTCCGAATCGCCGATTTTCAACTTGGCGTGCGCCACGAGACTCTTCAAATCGTCCGTGAAAGTACTGGGCATGTCCGGCATTTCTCCGTAAGTAGTCATGGAGAGGACTTCCGCACCGATGACTTGTTCATAAAACCGAATGGCTTCTTTTGCGCGTCCCTCCACGGTAACATAAGGGGTAAGCTTCAGCGTCATTGCTTCTTCCTCCTAGAGGTTGAATTGAACCGATTAGCGGTTCATAAGTATAGACGCTCCAGCTTCCGCAAAATCATCGGTACGTTAAAATTCGGATTCGCTTCCAAACCTGCCGGCAATCCAAATCGAACCTATCCTTTGAATTCCATGCCGGATTTGAGCGAACGTTCCAGGCTTCATCCCGAGGAGGCAATTCGTTCAATCCAAAGAAGGAGTCTCGCCGCTTGCCCTTCTGCGCATGCCGTTGCCGACGCGTTGAAGCACCTCCTGCATCTCTTCGGGGTGCAGGAGCTCGATCGGCGATACGCCTTTCTCGAACTGGAACGCATCCCCTTCGATCAGGACGACGTACCTTCCGTTCATACTGGCGATATGGATATTGCTGCCGTAATCGTCCATATGCCCCTTGATCAAAATATCGTCCAGCTTGAAGCGAAGCTCCAGATCCGGCTGCAGTTCCACGAGCTGCTTGGTCGCTTCCATGACGTGGTCGTGGGACCACTTTTCCTGAAGCTCCCGCTTCTCGCCGGCCGCCCAGACGTCGAACTGCTGCTTCTCCTGCCTCATGGCCGCGACTTCTTCCGTCACCGGCGCGCTCTCCGCTTCTGCCGCTTCTTCCTGGCCCGCGTCATAGTAAGGGATATCCGCCGCCTGCCACTTCGTCTCCATGTACTGGTGGACCATCTCCATGACCTGGTCGGCGACGATTTCCGGCTTCGACTTCTCATAGCTGACGTACTTCAGGAAATCCTCGAAATACCGCGCGTGGGAAGCCTGGTGGATTTTAAGCTCCCATTCCTCGATCATTCCTTCTTCGGGCATGTGCGGGTACTGGATCGCTTTGATGTTTTTGGCGTTGATCGCCATCTCGACCTGCGTGATCAGGCTGCGCTCATCGGATACCCGGGCGATTTTCGACTCGAAATCGCACTTGAACAGGAACAGGAACGGCTCGTCGTACAGCTCGTTCAGCTTCGCCGTCGCCAGCACGAAAGCGCCTCCGCGCACCGAATTGGTGTCCATGTAGAGACGAAGCACGTCATCGCTGAAATTGTGAAACTCGGCCTTGTCGACGGCGGTTCTCAATCGTTGAAAAAGGTTATAGTTCGGGTTGCTCGTCAGGTCGTGCCCCGGCTCCACGATAAACCGGCCGATCTTCGTCGGCACGTTCTCGGACGCGGCGTTGATCTCGGCCTTCCGTTTGGCGATGCGCTTGAATTCCCCGTCGAGAAACGCCTTCAGCTCGCTGTCCTGGTATTCCTCGTGCGTAAGCGTCTGATAGTGCTTATATTTCTTGGGGCCGTCCGGGTCGGAGCCCTCGTTGTGAATGACGAAAAACGATAAAAATTGCACGGAGAATTTCATGTCGGACGCCGGTCTCCTATCGATCGTAAAGATTGTTGTAACCTATACGAATCTTATCAGGTTCGATATCCGACGACAACCTCGCCGATCGATGGGTTCGCCCGGCATGCCCCCACTTTTTCGCCACCCGTTAATCGATTCCTTAGAACATCCCGCCTCCTCAGACGCCTTTTCGCCACGCGCACCAAGCCAGCTCCCATACCCGCTCCATAGCCGCTCCGCGACAACGATCCGCGATGCCCGATCCGCCGCGCCCTTTTCCCCCTCATCCTACCGGATATGATATACTTTTGCTGACCATGTTACTGGGAGTGGATAGCGTGCCGGATTGGTCCTACCAAACTTTGTTTAAGCCCGTCTTGTCCCGGCTGCCGTCCAGAGCCGCGCGCGGGTTCACGCTTGGCGCGATGGGTCGAATCAGCCGGATGCCGGGCGGCACGTTCCTGATCAAGACGCTCGGCCATATGGAACCCTCTCCCTTGCTTCAGGAGCGGGTCGCGACATTGCCCGTCCAGACGCCCCTCGGGTTGTCCGGTAGCGTCGACCCTGAGGGGGCCGCTCACCGGGCGCTGGCGCAATTCGGCTTCGGGTTTATCGAAATCGGGCCGATAACGATGCGCCCGATCGACAGCGAAGCGCCGATTCTACACGAACGAACAACGGGGGAGCTCCTTTACCCGCATGAATACGAGAATCCCGGCCTGATCCGATCGCTTCTCATGCTGGATAGCGCCCGGGACGCCTTGCCGCGATTCGTGCGCATTGCGCCGGAGCCGGGCTCCTCTTCCGAGCAAACGCTTGAACAGCTGCGTCTTCTCGTCGAAGCCTTCTCCCTGACGAAAGCCGCAGGTTTTTACGTAGAAATTTTATCCGCGGACCGCGGTTTGGAGGACAACCTTGCGCAAGTCGAGCGATTCTCTGCCTTCATTCGCGGCGGCTTGCCCGAACCTCGATCGCAGCTATTTTCCCTCTACATCCCGCTGGACTTTCCGGATGCGCAGCTCCGTCAATTGCTGCCCGAGATCGACCGCGAGCTGTGGAGCGGCTGCGTCATCGGCGGCGCCTTGCGAGCGCGCGGACGCGCCGTGCGTTACGGAACGG
>JAEZZE010000095.1 GCA_023418755.1 Bacillota bacterium
CCTCGTACCCCATCTCCGCCAAATATTTCGCCACGCTCGAGCCGAACCGGCCCAAGCCGATAATCGCAAACTGTTTTTTTCTATGCGCTTTCTTGGCCAATACCGTTCCTCCTCGCGTTCGTTTCCATTCGCTCATTATAACATACTCCTCCCCGGGCATAAGCATCGGACCGACGGGGGAACCTAATCGGGAATCTTTTCCCTAGGAGGGCTAGTCCGTGGAATTGGACCTCAGACAAGCGATCGTTCAACGAGTTCAAGGCAAGGAAAACGACGAACTGACCGACATCATCGAAGGTTCGATCGGCGCGGAGGAAATGGCTCTGCCGGGACTCGGGGTCCTGTTCGAGATTATCTGGAAAAACAGTACCGAAGCCGCCCGGAAGAAAATGGTGACCGTCCTGCAGAAGCAGCTGCCGGCCGGGCAGGTTTAACCCATATCCCGCGTCGCATGCACGACCGTTCCATTGACGATGGCATGGCGGACGACCGGGATGCCGCGAATTTTGCCCACGACGATGACATCCGCCCGTTTGCCGGTCTCCAGCGAACCGATCGCCGCGTCGCGGCCCAACGCTTTGGCCGGATTCAGGGTTGCCATATTAACCGCCCGCGCCAGAGGGATTCCTTCGGATTCGAGACAAAAAATCGCATGAAGCAGCGACGCGGGATGGTAGTCCGAGCAAAGAATGTCCGCCGCCCCTTGGCGGACCGCTTCGCTTGCTTTCAGATTGCCGTCATGGGAGCCGCCCCGGACGATGTTGGGAGCTCCTACGCACACGCCCATTCCGCGTTCGGACGCGAATCTGGCCGTATCCAGATTCAATGGAAATTCGGATACCGTCGCTCCGAATCCGAGCGATCGCTCGACCGCTTCGTCCGTATCGTCGTCGTGCGAAGCGACGGCGATGCCGGCCGCGCGCGCCCGAGCGGTCAGCGCCTTGAGCTGGCTCCAATCGATCTTGTTCCTTCTCTCCTGCAATTCCTTCACGATCGTCGCGACCTCGTCGATCCCGACTCCCTGATTCTTCATCACGTATCGTTCGAACGCCCCCGGCCGGCGATACTGACCTTGCCCCGGCGCATGATCCATCAACGACAAATAATCGATCAGCCCTTCGGACAGCAGCCGACTGGCCAGCTCGAAACCCGTCAGATGGGACACTTCGTAGCGCAGATGCACCCCGTGACGGATCATCGCTCTTTCTTCGCGCATGGACGCGATCAGTTCGACCATCTCTCCGACGAGGTGCTCGCCCCGAAGACTTAAGCCAACGCCGAGCGATAACGAGTGCAGCATCGTCGTGATGCCGTGACCCGCCAGCTTGCGCTCGAATTGCAAAAACGCCATCTCCATCGGAAAGAGCGTATTCGGCCGCGGTTCGACTTCCTTCTCGATCGCGTCGCAATGCAGGTCGATCAGGCCCGGCAGCACCCAGCAGCCTTCCGCGTCGATTTCCTCCGATGCGCCGCCGGTATAGCCGATATCCGCTAGGATACCGTCTTCGATCGCGATATCCCCTTGGTCAACTCCGTCCGGTCGAACGATTCGTCCTCCCCTGATGGCCAGCCGCTTGCCCATCGCATCCGCCTTCCTTTCCCATTACGGAGCGACCTCCAAAAACTGGAGCTCCGGCATCCGTTCCATCGCGGTCCGCATCGCGTATTCGTTCTCGAACAGCGCGACGTTCACGTCGTTCTTGTCCTTCACTAGAACCGAATTGATGCGGAATTTCGTCGGATCCACCTTGCCTCCGACCACCCAGCGCGCGAACTGGAACGGCGTGCGGAACAACTGGATGTCGACGCCGTATTCGTTTTTCATCCGGTACTCGAACACTTCGAACTGAAGCTGGCCGACGACTCCGAGATACGTATCCTCGAACGTTCCCACCGAGCGGAACACTTGTACCATGCCCTCCTCGGTCAGCTGATCGAGCCCCTTCAAGTATTGCTTCTGCTTCAGCGCGTTCTTAATCGACACCTTCGAGAAAATTTCGGGAGAGAACGTCGGCAGCTCGTTAAACACGATGTCCCTGCTTTCGCTCAAGCTGTCCCCGATGCGGAAAATACCCGGATCGAACAAGCCGATAATGTCGCCCGGGTAGGCCGTCTCGACGATATCGCGATCCTGGGCCAGAAATTGCTGCGGCTGCGACAGCTTAATCTCCTTGCCGGCCCGCACGTGACGGACGCTCATTCCGCGCTGGAACTTGCCCGAGCAGATGCGCAGGAAGGCGATCCGGTCGCGGTGAGCCGGGTTCATATTCGCCTGAATCTTGAAAATGTACCCGGAGAACTTCTCCTCCTGCGGTGCGACGGTGCCCTCCGTCGTTTTCCGTTCCGCCGGCTGCGGAGCAAGCTCGAGGAAGTTCTCCAGGAACGTCTGCACTCCGAAGTTGTTGACAGCGCTGCCGAAGAACACGGGCGTTAATTGTCCTGTGCGCACTTTCTCGTAATCGAACGAATCCCCGGCGACGTCGAGCAGCTCCAGCTCCTGCGCCAATTTCTCCGCCAAATAATCGCCGGCCACTTCCTTGATGACCGGATCGCGATAATCGGCGGTTTTGCGGATTTCGATCTCTTCGTGATTTTTGCCCTGGAACAGCTCGACCTGGTTTTTCATCCGGTCGTATACGCCGCACAGCTCCCGGCCCATGCCGATCGGCCAATTCATCGGAACGGAGCGAATGCCGAGCACCCGCTCGATCTCCTCCATCAGCTCGAACGGATCGCGGCCTTCCCGGTCCAGCTTATTGATGAACGTGAAAATCGGAATGCCGCGCTTGCTGCACACCTGGAACAGCTTGATCGTCTGCGCCTCGACGCCTTTGGCGACGTCTATCAGCATGACCGCGCTGTCCGCGGCCGTCAGCGTACGATAGGTGTCTTCGCTGAAGTCTTGGTGGCCGGGCGTATCCAGAATATTGACTTGCTTGCCGTCGTATTGAAATTGCATAACGGAGGACGTAACGGAAATTCCCCGCTGCTTCTCGATCTCCATCCAGTCGCTCGTCGCGTGGCGCGCCGCTTTGCGCGCCTTGACCGAGCCGGCGACGTGAATCGCTCCCCCGTACAGCAGCAGCTTTTCCGTCAACGTCGTTTTCCCCGCATCGGGGTGGGAAATAATCGCGAAAGTACGGCGTTTCTCCACTTCGTGCCGTAATTCCTCGCTTGTCTTTTGGCTCATCCTCGGATAGTCCCTTCACGATAAAATAACAGCTTCCATTATAACACAACCAAAATGAACAAAGATATTTCCTTCGCGCCCGTATACGGCAAAAAAAAGAGGTTGTCCCATAAGCAGAGCTGCTTGAGAGGATCGATAGACAAAGAAGGGGGATGTACCTCCCGGAGAATGCCTCATACGCTCCTGAATCACCTTATCACGGGTTTATCATTCCCATTTCGTATTATCAGGTTATCTAGTTCAGTGAACTGGATAGCCTTTTTTCTTTGGGAGGTTTACGATGGTGGTAGCCGGGAGAACGTCATTCCTATTGGGGCTTACCCCGTTCCTGAAAC
>JAEZZE010000145.1 GCA_023418755.1 Bacillota bacterium
GCCCGGGCTTCTATGAGGTTGAAGCGAATAATTCCGGGTTGCTTGCGATGAACCAGATGACGACCCCGACCACACCCAGGCAAAACAGCGCGAACAGGGTGATTTTGAGAGCGCTGCGAGGGACGCGCCCGGAGACGGTGCCGGTCTGGCCGTTCACCATATAATAATACGTCTTCGATTTGTAGACGTAATTGGCGTTCCATACCGGCAGCAGGAGATGCTTGTAGGTGATGGCGTTGTAGGTCGTCCGTATGCGAAGGTTGCGGATTTCGTCGCCGCCGATTTCTTCCCGAATTTCCGATTGGATCGTCGAGTCGGCCCGGTCCTGCGCCTTCTCCCAGCCTTCCTCGCGGGAGATGGAATATCGCTCCGAGATGTACCCGCTCAGGTACTCCGGCTTATAGCCCTCAAGCTCATTCAGCCTGAAATCCCCCAACTTCTTCAGCAAGTCCGAATGGTAGTGTCCCGACGCCGGGATAAGAATGTCGTCGAAGCTTCTGCCATAATCGCCCCGAGTGGGATGCCAGACGGTATATCTCTCGGTGGCGGTATACGTTTCTCTCTTGCCGTTCACGACTCTTGTCCTGGTCACCTGGCGGTAGTGGTAAATGCCGACCTCCGCGGAGTAGACGGAGTAGGTGTCGGTATCGTAAGTCCAGTAGGGAATGTAGATCCCGTTCAACTGCGAGTCGACGTCTGCTCTCTTGAAGTCATTGGGCATAAACAGCTGCTTCTTCTTCCAACGGGCAAACGAGGAGAGTGCCGCGTCGCGCGACACCTGGAACGGGATAAGCGATTCCGGCCGAATGCTGCGGACGTTCTCCTGGCTCAGCACCTTGGGGGAGCCGCAGAAGACGCAGGTGGAAGTCGTCTGTCCCGCCGGAATCAGCGTTTCTCCCCCGCACGTCTCGCAGTGAATCGCCTGCTGTTCGGTGCCCCAATCCTGCAAACGGTCCAGATCCTCGACGCCATGGCGAAAAGGATGCTCCACCGGCTCGTCGAGCACCTTCTCGATCTGCTGAGTCGCGCCGCAGTATTGGCATTTCAGGCTCTGGCTATCCGCGTCGAAAACCATCGGACCCGCGCAGCTTGCGCAAGGAAAGCGGATTGCAGTCGTAACGTCGTTCATCGGGTGCGCCTCCGGCTAAATTTTACTTCCGCATTCGGAACAGAATTTCGCGTTCTCGTTCAGCCGGCTTCCGCATTCGGAGCAGAACTTTTTGCCCGAAGCCGCCCGATCTGCCGAGCCTTGGCCCGCCGCTCCCGGAGCCTGCCCCGAAGAGGCCGCCGCCCCCGGAGCCGAGCCGGGAGCAGCTCCGCCGCCGGAGCCCGGCTGCTGCTGGCCGTTCGTCTGCTGGAACATCTGTCCCATCATCTGCCCCATCGCCATGCCGGCGCCCAAGCCCGCGCCGGTTCCGGCCGCGCCTCCGCTCGGATTGTTGGCGGCTTCGCGAAGCGCTTCGGCCGTCTGGTACTTCATATATTGGTCGAGGTTGCCGGCGATGTTCATCGACGACTTGCGATCGATCATCTGTTCGACTTCCGGCGGCAGCGACAGGTTCTCGATGGTCACGTTCGTCAACGCGAGCCCGATCGCCGCGAAATTCGGCTGCAGCTTCTCCGCCGCCATCCTGCCGAGCTCGTCGTAGGAGCTGGCCAGATCGAGCACCGGAATGCGCGCTTCCCCGACCAGGTCGCTGATGCCGGATACGACCGCGGCCTTCAGGAAGCCGGTAATGCCCGCCGTCGTGAACTCCTTTTTCGTGCCGAAAATATCCCGCAGAAACACGACCGGGTCCTGAACCCGGAAAGAGTAGTTGCCGAATCCGCGCATGCGGATCATGCCGAACTCGGGATCGCGCATAATAACGGGATTCGTCGTCCCCCATTTCTGATCGGTAAATGTTGTCATGTTAAGGAAGTAGACGTCCGATTTGAACGGAGAATTGAAGCCGTGCTTCCACGAATTGAGCGCGGTGAGCACCGGCAGGTTTTGCGTGCTAAGCGTATAGGTGCCGGGACCGAACACGTCGGCGATCTGTCCTTCGTTGACGAAAATCGCGGCCTGGGACTCGCGGACGATGAGCTTCGCGCCCATCTTGATCGCGTTGTCGTAAGCGGGAAAACGATAGACGAGAATTCCCCGATCGTCCAGCCATTCGATCACTTCGATAAATTGACCTTTAATGAAATCAAACAAACCCATGCGCCACACTCTCCAGTCTGCCGCCGACGCGCGGGCGGCGATATCTTTAACGACGCGAATCGTTAGCGGTCATAAACGTTGTGCCGCCTAATCGATAAGGGGGCGCGAACCGTTTATGCTTATGCCCTTATCCTATCATAAATATGCGAACTTCCGTCGCAAAATCGTCAAAATACGCGTCGGCTCGGAGGGACTCCGGTCCCTTTGACGGTGCGCGGGCAAATCGATATAATGGATGGGAACACACATTCTGATGACGGAAACGGGCATTAAGACGATTCGAACAGCCGAGCGAGCGGGACGTCCGGACTTGCAGGCTGCGGATGCGAAAGGGGCAAGGAGCAGATGGCGGATACGGAGCTGTTGAACAAACCCTTCAAGCTGGTATCGGAGTACTCGCCTTCCGGCGACCAGCCGGGAGCGATCGGCCAACTGGCGGAGGGCATTGCGGCGGGCAAGAGGCACCAGACGCTGCTCGGGGCGACGGGCACGGGGAAGACCTATACGATCGCCCAGACGATTGCTAAGGTGAATCGTCCGACGCTCGTGATCGCGCACAACAAGACGCTGGCGATGCAGCTGTGCAGCGAATTCAAGGAATTTTTTCCGGAAAACTCGGTGGAATACTTCGTCAGTTATTATGATTACTACCAACCCGAAGCTTATATTCCGTCCACCGATACGTATATCGAGAAGGACTCCAGCATTAACGACGAGATCGATAAAATGCGGCACTCTTCTACCGCGGCGCTGTTCGAGCGAAGGGACGTCATAATCGTGGCCAGCGTCTCCTGCATCTACGGCCTCGGTTCCCCCGAAGAGTACCGGGATCTTCGGCTCAGCTTGCGGGTGGGGATGGAGAAGTCCCGCAACGCCATCCTGCACAAGCTGATCGACATTCAATACGAGCGCAACGATCTCAACTTCGTTCGGGGCACCTTCCGCGTGCGCGGCGACGTTATCGAGATTTTCCCCGTATCGCGCGGGGATTCGGCTATACGCGTCGAGATGTTCGGAGACGAGATCGAGCGGATTACGGAGATCGACGTGCTGACGGGCGAGATTACGGGCGAGCGGGAGCACGTCGTCATTTTCCCGGGATCCCACTTCGTGACCGGCGAGGAGAAAATGAAGCGGGCTCTCGTCAACATCGAACGCGAGCTGGAGGAGCGGCTGGCCGAGTTGAGGGAGCAGGGCAAGCTGCTGGAGGCGCAGCGGCTGGAGCAGCGCACGCGCTACGATCTGGAGATGATGGCCGAGATGGGCTTCTGTTCCGGCATCGAGAACTATTCCGGTCCGATGACGTTCCGCGAGCGGGGGGCGACGCCTTACACGCTGATGGACTTCTTCCCGGACGATTTCCTCGTCGTGATCGACGAGTCGCACGTGACGCTTCCGCAAATCCGGGCGATGTACAACGGCGACCAAGCGCGCAAGTCCGTGCTCGTCGACCATGGCTTCCGCCTGCCTTCGGCCAAGGACAACCGGCCGCTGCGCTTCGAAGAATTCGAGCAGAAGGCGAAGCAGCTCGTCTATGTCTCCGCGACCCCGGGACCTTACGAACTGGAGCATTGCCCGACATTCGTCGAGCAGATCATCCGTCCGACCGGTCTCGTCGACCCCGTCATCGAGGTGCGTCCGACCAAGGGGCAGATCGACGACCTGCTCGGCGAGATTCGCGACCGGATCGCCAAGGACGAGCGCGTGCTCGTGACGACGTTAACGAAGAAGATGGCCGAGGATTTGACCGACTACATGAAGGAAGTCGGCATCAAGGTCAGCTACCTGCACTCCGACGTCAAGACGTTGGAACGGATGGCGATCCTGCGCGACTTGCGCCTCGGCACGTTCGACGTCGTCGTCGGCATCAACCTGCTCCGGGAAGGCCTCGACTTGCCGGAGGTTAGCCTGGTCGCGATTCTGGACGCCGACAAGGAAGGCTTCCTGCGCTCGGAGAGGTCGCTTATCCAGACGATCGGCCGCGCGGCGCGGAACGCGGAAGGCCGCGTCATCATGTACGGCGACAAGATCACCGATTCGATGGAGAAGGCGATCGGCGAGACCGAGCGCCGCCGCGCGATCCAGCTCGCATACAACGAGCGGCACGGCATTACGCCGCAGACGGTCGTGAAGAAGGTACGGGATCTCATCGAAGCCACGAAGGCCGTGGAAGCGAAGCGCTCGTACCTGTCCGGCGCCGAGGATCTGAGCAAGCTGTCGAAGAAGGATCGCGCATCCGTCATCGAACGCCTGGAGTTCGAGATGAAGGAAGCGGCGAAGAGCCTGCAGTTCGAACGCGCCGCGGAGCTGCGCGACGCTCTGCTCGAGCTGAAGGCATCGATGTAGGAAAGCAGGTCGCTGCAATTTCCTTACAAGTGCGTGTTCAAAAAGTCGGCTTTTCAGGACCAAGGCTGGTCGTTCGCCTGACGGCGAACTGCTCGCCCATGCATCCGGGAAGGTTGGATGAAGCTTAGGGGCTGAGGAACGGAGCGTAGGAAAACCTACGTGAGTACCGGAAGACCCGGCTGAATTCAAGATTCGATGTCGAATCCGCTTCCTGCTTGACTTCGTCATCAAAGGTTGACTTTTTGAACATCCTCTCAAATCTATTTGCATGGCCGCCCGCGGTCCGGTATAATGGACGGGAACGTATATTCCTATTCGGAGTGCGACTGCGGACGGTCAAGCTGGAAGAGCAGCCCCCGCCTTGTCGCGAAAGGGGCTTTTTCGTTTTGGCTAACGAGAAGATCGTCATCAAGGGCGCCCGCGCCCATAACTTGAAGAATATCGACGTTACGATTCCGCGCGACAAGTTCGTCGTGCTGACCGGGCTGTCCGGTTCGGGCAAGTCCTCGCTCGCTTTCGACACGATCTACGCCGAAGGGCAGCGCAGATACGTCGAGTCCTTGTCCGCCTACGCCCGCCAGTTTCTCGGGCAGATGGACAAACCCGACGTGGATTCCATCGACGGCCTGTCTCCGGCGATCTCCATCGACCAGAAGACGACGAGCCGCAACCCCCGTTCGACCGTGGGCACGGTCACCGAGATTTACGACTACCTGCGTCTAATGTTCGCCAGGGTCGGGAAGCCTCATTGCCCGGACCACGGCGTCGAGATTACGTCCCAGACGGTCGAGCAGATGGTCGACCGCATTATGGAATATCCCGAGCGCACGCGCCTGCAGATTCTCGCACCCGTCGTGTCGGGACGCAAGGGCGAGCATGCCAAGCTTCTGGCCGATGTCCAGAAGCAAGGCTACGTGCGCGTTCGCGTTAACGGAGAGATCCGCGATCTCTCCGAGAAGATCGAGCTGGAGAAGAACAAGAAGCATTCGATCGAGGTCGTCGTCGACCGGATCGTCGTCAAGGACGACGTGCAGACGCGGCTCGCCGACTCGCTCGAGATGGCGCTGAAGCTGTCCGGAGGCCAAGTGCTCGTGGACATCATCGACAAGGAAGAGCTGCTGTTCAACTCCAACCTGGCCTGTCCGGAGTGCGGCTTCTCCATGGATGAGCTGGCTCCGCGAATGTTCTCCTTCAACTCGCCGTTCGGCGCGTGTCCGGAGTGCGACGGTCTCGGCGTCAAGATGATCGTCGACCCCGAGCTGCTCGTTCCCGACCGCTCGAAGAGCATCGAGGACGGCGCTTTCGAAGCATGGGCGGGCAGCACCTCCAATTATTACCCGCAGTTTCTGAACGCGGTGTGCGCGCACTATGCCATCCCGACGGACGTGCCGATCGAGCAACTGCAGGACAAGCACATGCAGATCATTTTGTACGGAACGGGCGGGGAGCGCATTCGTTTCCGCTACGAGAACGAATTCGGCCATACGCGCGACGCTCAGGTGCCGTTCGAGGGCATCGTCCACAACCTGGAGCGCAGATACCGCGAGACCGGCTCGGAGGGCATCCGCGAGTTCATCGAGGTGTACATGTCCGCCAAGCCTTGCGGCAAGTGCCGCGGCCACCGTCTGAAGAAGGAAGTGCTGGCGGTAACGGTCGGAGGGGAGAACATCGCCCACGTCACCTCGCTGTCCATCGGCGAAGCGCAGCGCTTCTTCTCCGGTCTCGAGCTGACCGAGAAGGAGCTGTCGATCGCCAACCTGATTCTTAAGGAGATTAACAACCGGCTCGGTTTCCTGGTCAACGTCGGCCTCAATTATTTGACGCTGTCGCGGGCGGCCGGCACGCTGTCCGGCGGCGAAGCGCAGCGAATCCGGCTTGCGACGCAGATCGGTTCCAGCCTGATGGGCGTGCTCTATATTTTGGACGAACCGAGCATCGGCCTGCACCAGCGGGATAACGACCGGCTCATTCAGACGCTGAACCACATGCGCGATCTCGGCAATACGCTGATCGTCGTCGAGCACGACGAAGACACGATGATGGCCGCCGACTGGATCATCGACATCGGACCGGGTGCGGGGAAGCATGGAGGGATCGTCATCGCCGAGGGAACGCCAGCGGAGGTGATGGAGAACGAGAACTCGTTGACGGGCGCTTATTTGAGCGGCCGCAAGTTTATTCCCGTTCCTCTGGATCGCCGCAAGCCGAACGGCAAGTGGATCGAGATCAAGGGGGCGAAGGAGAACAATCTGAAGAACCTCAACGCCAAGTTT
This sequence comes from Bacillota bacterium, assembly GCA_023418755.1. Lineage (GTDB taxonomy): Bacteria > Bacillota > Bacilli > Paenibacillales > Paenibacillaceae > Cohnella. The sequence goes on from JAEZZE010000145.1 coordinate 6,826, forward strand.
CCGCTCGGCGTGTTCACGGCGGTCACCGGCGTGTCCGGCTCCGGCAAGTCGACGCTCGTCAACGAGATTTTATACAAAACGCTGGCGCGCGACTTGAACAAAGCGAAGACGCGTCCGGGCCAATACAAGGAATTTCTCGGGCTGGAGCACCTGGACAAGGTCATCGACATCGACCAATCCCCGATCGGACGCACGCCGCGTTCCAATCCGGCGACGTATACCGGCGTATTCGACGACATCCGCGACGTGTTCGCGATGACGAACGAGGCCAAGGTACGCGGCTACAAGAAAGGCCGCTTCAGCTTTAACGTCAAGGGAGGACGCTGCGAGTCGTGCAAGGGCGACGGCATTATCAAGATCGAGATGCACTTCCTCCCCGACGTTTACGTGCCTTGCGAAATCTGCAAGGGCAAGCGATACAACCGCGAGACGCTGGAAGTCAGATACAAGGGTAAGAACATCGCCGAAGTGCTGGAGATGACGATCGAGGACGCGACGGAATTCTTCGTCAACCTCCCGCGCATCCACCGCAAGCTGCAGACGTTGATGGACGTCGGTCTCGGCTACATGGATCTGGGCCAGCCGGCCACGACGCTGTCGGGCGGCGAAGCGCAGCGCGTCAAGCTTGCGGCCGAGCTGTACCGGCGCAGCACCGGCAAGACGCTGTACATTTTGGACGAGCCGACGACGGGGCTCCACGTCGACGATATCGACCGGCTTCTGCAGGTGCTGCACCGCCTCGTCGATTCCGGAGAGAGCGTGCTCGTCATCGAGCATAACCTCGACGTTATCAAGACGGCGGATTATCTCGTCGATCTCGGACCCGAGGGCGGCAGCGGGGGCGGTACGATTATCGCCACAGGCACGCCGGAGGAAGTGGCCAAGGCGGAGAAGTCGTACACCGGGAAATATCTCGGACCGGTTCTGGAGCGAGATCGCGCCCGCACGGAAGCGGCTATGTCGAAGATTTGATTCGATGACAGGAGAAGGGACCTCGTTTTCCGCGGCGGCGGAAAGGAGGTCCCTTCGCGCGAGCGGACTAACCGGGCTTGCGATTAATGCGCGCGATCCCCGACCCGCGTCGTCTTCGACAGCGACATTTATCCGCCGGTCCCGCCGGTCCCGCCGGCCGCGGGAACGATGCAGGCCGTTTAATCTTGCCCTCGAGACATGGCCGTCTCGCCGGTGCGCATCAATTCTAAAATGCCGTAAGGACGAAGCAGCCGGAGAAGGGCGTCGTTCTTATCGCGATCTCTTGCGTAGGCGGGGCGTGACGGACGATCGGAGGATCGACGAAATCTGGCTCGGAACGCTCGGCCATCCGTTGTCGCTGAGTCTTTCTCTCGGCGTGGCGTCGGATGAGAGGCGAAGGGACGGAGCAAGATCGGCCTCGCCGGAGGAATGCGTTCGCCGGTGGCTGAGCGAAGCGCCGGATGACGAGCTCCGGGAACTTCTATATGCCGCGAGCGTGCCGAGAAGCTTTCATCAAGAGCTGCTGGGGGAATTGATCGGAAAGCCCGTTCCCGATTCCGGGTTCGAGCGCCTTGTCGGTCTTTCTTTCGCGAATCGGACCGCAAGAGGCTGGCAGTTGAGCGAGCTTGTCTGGGAGACGCTGCGAGGTGTTTTTCGGGAGAGAAGGCCCGCTCGTTTTGCCGAGTATTCGGAGCGGTCGATCGCCCATTACGCCCGGCTGTTGGAGGAAGGCGTTCGCAAACGCAGGACCGGAGGCTGGGAAATCGCACAATTGATGCGATTTTCCTCCAGTCCGGTGCTCCGTGCCCATCTGCGCCATTCCCGGCCGTCGAGACACGGCCTGGAGCCGGTCGATGCCGCCAATCTCGATGCCGCCGCCGACTATATTGAGGCAAGGCGGCATTCCGCCAAGCCGATGCGCATTCGGTGCTCGGACGCCGAGACGGGGGCGCTGTTCCGCTTCGAGCTAACGGCGGAGGAGAGCTTGCTTCGGTTGTCCGCGCTTCCGCTGGACGAACTTGCGCGGGCGTGCCCCGGTTCGGTGCAATTGCTTCGTTCCCCGGAGGGGAAAACCGTCGGCTTGTTCGCCATCGTGCCTATTCACGACGGAACCGTTCCGTTTTTGCGCTCCGCGCCGCTGTCGCGATCGTATTTTCGGCATCTCGAGGAGACAGGCGCCGAGCTGCCGGCGGGAGACGAACGGAAGCCCGCCGGATGGTTCGTCTATGCCGTCGACGTCGCCGATCTGGAAGACGAGGAACTTCGGGCCGATATCGTCGGGGCGGTGTTCGAGAAAATCGTCGAAGGCGGGCTCGTCCTGCAATCTCCGCCCCCGCTCGCGTATTATCAGCACGCGTGCGAAGGGCTCGGCTTCGAGCGTTCGGCCGCTCCTAGCCACGAAGTTTACGGGGAACGTTTGCCGGCGGCCGTCTACGAGATCGACACCCGAGGAAGCGGTCTGCGGACATACTTGCGCAAGATGATTCCGGAGCTGAATGAGGAGGGCCGCGAAGAGCCGGCCGCAAACGGCGCATTCGAGAAGGACGTTGCGGGATTGACGCCGCGCGAGAAGGAGGTAGCCGCTCTGCTGACGAGGGGACTGAGCAATGCGGAAATCGCGACGGCTCTGTACGTCAGCGTAGCGGCGGTCAAGAAGCATATCAACGCCATGCTGTCGAAATACGGCCTCAAAAACCGCACGCAGCTGGCCAAGAGCCATCCTGGACGGGCTCTCTCCTTACGAGATCGAACGATAAAGGCGCTGCTGTTCGCCGCTCAACCGTCGTCGAGGCGCGCGATTCAAGATTCAGGCCAGGATCTGGACATGCCAGCGCGTGCTTCGGGAAAAAGCAAGGCCCGCGACTCGCCGCCGTTCCGGTGGGAACGGGCGGAGACGCGGGCCGATTCGTTGCCTAGGACTGGGCCGTAGGATTAATCAACGAAAGAAGCTGCTTCTGCAGCCTGACGATATTTTGTTGGTTATGGAGAATTTGCCGCTTCTGCTTCACGATCGTTTCGAGATCGCTTTTGGCCTCGGTCCATTGCTTTTTCTCCGAATGCTCCCGGAAGCTGTCCCACGATTCGCGTTTGCGGTCCCGCATGTCGTGAATCGCTTCCTTGGAAACCCTCATTTTATCGATCAGCTGCTTGGCCGGCTTCTTAAGCGAATTGCGTTTCTCCGCCGTCAGCGTCTTGCGCGCTTCCTTGATTTGCTCGTTCTGGGATTTCATCTGCCGGAACAGGTTCTTCTGCTCCGTTCTGATCTGGTCGAGCTGCGTCTTCAGCGCTTGAATATCGGCAGGCATCGCGCCCCAATCGATGTTCGGCTTGTTCGGATGCTCGTGGCGATGGGGCTCGCCGGGATTGGCGGAAGCGAGCGTCGGAACGGCAACGGCCAGAGCGGTAAGCGTCAGCAAAGCGTACAGGAAACGTCTCATCTCGTGTTCCTCCCAATTCATGGATTCTCCACTAGTATGGTCAAAACGGCGCTTTCCATTCTTTGGAGCGCGCGAAAACGTCACCTTTTCGCTTCCGAACTCTCTTGGCCGGCTTCGTAGGCGATCAGACTGATCGTATGTCCGGAGCTCTCGGACAGCTTTCGTTCCGTTCTTTTGATTTCTTCGAGCTCGTCGGGCTTCAAAGCCGCGATCGTGAACTTCGGCTGCGCCATGGCGGGACCTCCCTTCGTTTACGCTTAGTATGGGACAACGGAGTCCGCTCCAACCGTCGGCCCGGAGAGGGGAATACGATCCCGGCGACTTACGGATACTAGGGGAGATTCGGCAGAACAAGCACTTCCCGGAATGTGTGACAAAGTTGTTACGACACCAACTTCGGACTTGCAACCGCGGCGTTCAGAAGCTAACATAGATAAAGATGGGTTCATTAGGTCAGATAAAGGAGGTCCCCTTTATGTTTCTAGCCGAAGCGGCAACGGAAGCTGTGGAGAGCACATATTCGCACTTCGATATTTTCATGCTGGTTTTCACGGTTCTCATTGCAATCGGTTTAGTGCGTCTGCTGATGCAGAGGCCTCGTAAGAACGTGCTTGCAATCGGATTTGCCACGGTCTGTCTTCTCGTATTCCTTGCGGCGGATTATAAGATGATCAGCGGTTGGTAAGGAAATACCGCTATACATAAACGAGCCTGAGGCCGAGAGCCTTGGGCTTGTTTTTTTTGTGCGTCGCGGGCTCGCGGCCCGTCGGGCACGCATGGGAGAAAATTCCGCCGCGGAGTGAAGCGGCTCAAGGCTTGGCGGCAGCTTATGCGTGCCGGGAACGCAACTTGACCTCATCGGCCGTTCACGCAATAATGAGAACAGCGAATGCCGCCGATCGGAGGCGGCTTGGAGGTTGGAACGAATGGTAGACAAAGCCGACTTGCGGCGTGAAGATATCGAATTGCTGGCCCCGGCCGGCGACTGGGAGTGTATGCGGGCCGCGGTGGCCAACGGGGCGGACGCGGTGTTTTTCGGCGTGGAGAAGTTTAACGCGCGTGCGCGCGCGCACAACTTCCAGACGAACGAGCTGCCGGAAATTATGGCGTTTCTGCACAAGTACGGAGTGAAAGGTTTTCTTACCTTTAATATTCTCGTGTTCGAGGACGAGCTGCCGGAAGCGCGCAAGCTGATCGAGGCGTGCATCGACGCCGGGGTCGACGCGGTTATCGTGCAGGATTTGGGTCTGGTGAAAATGATCCGCGAAATCTCGCCCGATTTTCCGATTCACGGCTCCACGCAAATGACGATCACTTCCCCTGAAGCGGTCGAATTCACGAAGCCGTTCGGGATGGAGCGGGTCGTGCTCGGCCGCGAGAACAATCTGAAGCAGATTCGCAAGATCGGCGAGCAAGCGAAGCTGCCGATGGAGGTGTTCGTGCACGGCGCTTTGTGCGTCTCCTATTCGGGGCAGTGCCTGACTTCGGAGGTTTGGGGCGGACGTTCGGCGAACCGCGGGGAATGCGCTCAGGCTTGCCGTCTGCCGTACGACCTGATGGTCGACGGCGTGCAGCAGCCGATGGGCGACATCGCGTACTTGCTCTCCCCCAAGGACCTGGCGGCGATCGACATCGTGCCGGAGCTGATCGAAGCGGGAGTCGCCTCGTTCAAGATCGAGGGACGGTTGAAGAGCCCGGAATACGTGGCTAACGTGGTCGGCAAATACAATAAAGAAATCGACAAATATTTCTCCGGGGACGAGACGGGTCCTTCGAAGGAGGAAGTGCGGGAGCTGCAGCAGAGCTTCTCGCGCGGCTTTACCCACGGCTTCCTGGAAGGAACGAACAACAAGCAGCTCGTCGAAGGAACGTTTCCGAAGAGCCGCGGCGTCTATTTAGGCAAGGTGGAGAAAATAATGCGCGACGCGGTCGTCTGCAAGCTGGAAGCTCCGCTGAAGCGCGGCGACGGCATCGTCTTCGACGCGGGCGATCCGACGAAGAAGGAAGAAGGCGGACGCGTATACGACGTGCGGGTTTCGGGAGCCAAGCTGGAGGGAGAAGCCGCCGAGGGGCTGCGGATCGAGATCGTGCCGGGGCGCAACGATATCGACCTGAACCGGGTGCACGAGGGTGACCGGATCTGGAAGACGAGCGATCCCGCGCTGGACAAGCGTCTTCGCGCCAGCTTCGAGACCGAGAAGCCTTACCGCACGTTCCCGCTCGCCGTTTCCGTTTTCGGCCAGGAAGGCCTGCCGCTGCGGACGATCTGGACGGACGTTCGCAAGGGCGCGACCGTGGCCGTCGAGTCGGAGATGCCGTTGGAGCGCGCGGAGAAGCGCCCGCTCGGCCATGAAGTGCTGAGCGAGCAGCTCGGCCGTCTCGGCGGAACGCTGTACCGTCTGGAGCAGCTCGAAGTCGGACTGAAGGGCGACGTCATCGTGCCGAAGAGCGAGCTCAACCGGATGCGCCGCGAAGCCGTCGAGCGGCTGGAAGCGATGCGGGAGCTGCCGCCGAAATATACGAAGCGGCAGATCGACGAGTTCGCGGATGCGTTCGATTCCGAATCGGCCGACGTCGGCGTAACGCCGGGCGAGGTGAAGCTGACGGCGCTGTGCCGGACGCTGGAGCAGGTGAAGGCGGTTGCGCGGACGGAGGTCGAGCTGATCTATGCCGACTTCGAGTTCATCAAGCAGTTCCCGGACGCGATTCAAGCATGCCGCGAAGCGGGCAAGCGGATTGCGCTCGTTACGCCGCGCATTCATATGCCCGGGGAGAACGGCTATCATCGCAACATCCTGAATCTGAAGCCGGACGCCGTGCTCGTTCGCAACACGGGCGCGCTGTACTATTATATGAAGGAACGGATGGAGAAGCCGGAAGAGACCCACCCCATGCTGATCGGGGACTTCTCGCTGAACGTCGCCAACCACAAGACGGTGAACCTTTTCCGCGAAGCGGGGCTCGACTGGGTTACGCCTTCGTACGACCTGAACATCCAGCAGATGGTCGACATGCTGCGCCGGGCCGATACGTCCCGTCTGGAGATCGTCATTCATCAGCATATGCCGATGTTCCATACCGAGCACTGCGTCTACTGCACGTTCATGAGCGAAGGCACGAACTATACGAACTGCGGCCGTCCTTGCGAAGAGAAGCGGGCGTCGCTGCAGGACCGGATCGGCATGTCCCATCCCGTCCGCGTCGACGAGGGGTGCCGCAATACGGTATACAACGCGATCGAACAGTCCGGCTCGGAGTACCTGGATCTGTTCATGGAGCTTGGCGTCCGCTCCTATCGCGTCGAGTTTCTCGAGGAGAACGCCGACAAGGTGCACGAAGTGCTTACCCTCTACCGCGCCGCCATCGACGGCCGCGTCTCCGGCACCGAAGTATGGCGCAAGCTTAAAGCGATCAACCAGCTCGGCGTCACCCGCGGCCAGCTGGTGAAATAATGAAGTTCGGCCAGGCCCCGTTCCCGCTCGACGCGGGGGCGGGGCTTTTCCCGACGATTGCGCGCCTAGCCAAGCTAGGCACAACTAGCCGGTGGAAGTCCGGTCGAGGTAAGAGCCAAGTCGCCTCGT
>JAEZZE010000220.1 GCA_023418755.1 Bacillota bacterium
CGGGCTCTTTCCACGTACCGGGACATAAAGGCAGGGCAGGCTGGGGCGACGGGCGGGCGGCCGCCTATTACGAGTCGCTGCTGGCGTTGGACGTAACGGAGCTGTCGGACACGGACGACCTGCATCACCCGGAAGGGCCGCTGCTGGAAGCGCAGGCGCTTGCGGCGGAGTGCTTCGGGGCGGAAGAAACCCGGTTTCTCGTGGGCGGAAGCACGTCGGGGAATCTAGCGATGATCATCGGCGTGTGCGGGCCGGGCGATCTGGTCATCGTGCAGCGCAACGTTCATAAGTCGATCGTTCACGGCCTGATGTTGGCGGGCGTCCGGGCAGTGCTGCTGCCGCCGGAAATCGACCCGCCGTCGGGCTTGGCGACCGTCCCGGGGGAACGGCTTGTGGCGGAAGCGTTGAAGCGTTACCCGGAGGCCAAGGCGCTTATATTGTCTTCGCCGAATTACTACGGGATGAGCACCGATCTGAAGCCGACCATTGAGATCGCGCACCGCCGCGGCGTTCCCGTGCTGATCGACGAGGCACATGGGGCGCACTTCGGCTTTCATCCGCATTTTCCCCCATCCGCGCTGAAAGCGGGGGCGGATATTACGGTGCAATCCACGCATAAAATGCTCGGAGCGATGACGATGGGCGCTATGCTGCACATGCAAGGAGATCGCATTCCCAGAGCATCCATAAGACAAATGTTGACGATGATCCAGAGCTCGAGTCCTTCGTTTCCGATTATGGCTTCATTGGACCTGGCCAGATGGCAGCTTTTTCGCGATAAGGAACATACGTTCTCTGCAGCGATCGAAGCGGTTTTGCATATCATGGAAGTGCTCGAGGGAACGCCCTTCAAGGCTTTGGGATACGGAAAGCACGCGAGCGCCGATCTGGCTTACGATCCGCTCAAGCTGGTGCTGTTCGACGAAACGGGCCATCTGACCGGCTTTAGGCTAAGAGACGAGCTGGAACAGCGGCGATGCGTCGCGGAAATGGCGGACGAGAAATACGTCGTGTTGACGTTCGGACCGGGCACGACGAAGGAAGACGGACATCGATTAGAGGCGGCTCTGCTGGCGATCGCCGATCTCGAACAAGAGGAGCGACTGACAGTAGGTCCGATAAGGGAACGTACGTTCTCTGAAGGGGAAGATCCCTTCCTACCGGAACCGGTTCTGTTCGATCGGGAAGAGGGTAAAGCCGTCTCGATACCTTTGGAGGGAAGCGCAGGCCGTAAGGCGGCGGAATGGGTCATTCCTTATCCTCCGGGTATACCGGTGCTTTATCCGGGAGAAACCATAACGGAGAGCATTATCGGCCGACTGCGGCGTTGGCGGCACGAAGGCGCGCGGATTCAAGGCGTACGTGACCCGCAGCTTCGCGAAATCCGGGTTCGGCAAGAAAACGACCGCTAGAGGTGAGGGAATGGTCAGGGACCGCGCCGATCGGGATAGTCGCATCTTGATCGCATGGCTGGCGGGAATCGCGGCGGGAGCGCTGCTGGTCGGATTAATCATGGTACCTCCCGTAATCGGATTAGCCGACAGCGGGGATTTCGGGCGCGTGCTGGGCGTGTCGGGATTACGGGTGCTTCATCCCGAGCAATCCTATGAGCAGCTTTATTTTAACTATGCGCATCAGTATTTCGGATACGGAGGCTATGCGCTGGGCGGCTATGTGTCCACGCATGTTCTATTCGTTGCGATAGCGGGGTGGATCGGCAGGCTTCTCGACGGAGAGGTATTCGATATACGCGTGCTTGGCGCTTGTTATGCGGCGGCCTACGTCTGGGCCATTGCATTGTTCGTACGCCATGCGCCGCGAATGAAGAGACAAACGGCGACGAGGACAGGAGCATTGTTATTGGCCGCCGCATTGCTGTTCGTGTTCGGGGATATCGGCTACTCGGCTTATTTCCAATCCTTCTTCGGAGAGCCCTATGCGCTGATCGCCATGCTGCTGACGGTCGCGTCGGCGTTCGCGCTGGCTTCGTCGAACGAGCCGTCCGGCCGGATGTTCGCTTTATTCGTGGCGGCCGCATTGGCGGTGGCGACATCGAAAATTCAGAACGCGCCGCTCGGTCTCGCCTTCTCCCTGCTTGCCTGGAGAATGTCCGGCCTGCGGAGCGACGACGGATGGAGACGACGAGTGCGCACGGGCGCGGCCATTCTGCTGATCGGATCGATTCTGATGATTGCAGCGGCGCCGGACCGGTTAAAGCACGTCAATCTCTATCAATCGATCTTCTTCGGCGTGCTGAAGGATACCCCGCATCTGGAGCGCGACATGGAAGAGCTGGGCATTTCCGCGAAGTATGCGGCGCTGGCGGGAACGAACTATTTTCAGAAGGATACGGCCATTCCGCAGAACGATCCCGTACTGCACCGCGAGGTGCTGCAGAAGCTCGGCCATAAGGATATTGCGCTGTATTATTTGAAGCATCCTTCCCGATTCATGCAGAAGCTGGACAGAGCGGCGGAGAACGCGATGTACATACGTCCTTATTACCTGGGCAATTATGATGCCTCCGCGGGCAAATCTCCCGGGGCGATCTCGAATTCGTTCGGCGGCTGGAGCGAATTAAAGGTGGCTTATCTGCCTCGTAGCGCCGCGTGGTACGTTCTTATTTTTCTCGCGTATGCCGTTGCTTTAGTCGCGGTTTGGCGGAAAAACCGTTCGGGTAAATGGAGGATAGCCGTGGAGACGATGGCCGTCGTCGCCTTGGCCGGGGCTTTCTCCTGCGTCGTTCCGCTTATCGGAGACGGAGAGGCCGATCTGGGGAAGCATTTGTTTATGTTTAACGTATGCTTTGATATGATGGTAATAAGCGTGATAGCCGGAGCGTTCTACGGAGCGATCAAGCTTGCGGAGAGGCAAGCCCGGCATTGAGGCAAGGTCGAAAGGGGAAAGCTGGGTGCGGGGCGGATTGTTCATCACGATAGAAGGCGGCGAAGGAGCGGGCAAGACGACGCTAATCGCGCGATTGACGGAAAGAATCTATACGGAAACGAAGAGAAGCACGATCAGGACCCGAGAGCCCGGAGGCAGCCCGATCGCGGAAGCGATACGGGGCGTCATTCTGGATACGAAAAATACGAAGATGGATCCGAGGACCGAAGCGCTGCTCTATGCGGCGGCCCGAAGACAGCATTTGGCCGAGATCGTCATGCCGGCCTTGCAGAGGGGCAGCATCGTCATCTGCGATCGGTTCGTCGACAGCAGTCTGGTGTATCAAGGTTACGCTCGCGGACTCGGCGTAGACAAAGTATGGGAGATTAACCGGTTCGCGACCGAAGATTGCATGCCGAATCTTACTTTATATCTCGACATCGAGCCCGAGGTCGGGCTGGCAAGAATCGCGGACAACGAGCATCGCGAAGTGAACAGGCTCGACCTGGAGGGCCTTGCGTTCCATCGGAAGGTCCGGGAGGGCTACCTGCGGATTGCCGCCAAGTTCCCGGAGCGCATCCGTACGCTGGATGCGAACCGGGAGCCCGGCCGTCTTGCGGACGAAGCATGGCTGCTGGTGAAGAAATCGTTGGCGTAGCTCTTTAAAAAAAGGATTTTAGCACGGAAGTGTCCAATTTAGTAGAATAGTAAGAAAAGAAGCAAATCGAACTTCGACAGACCCCTATTCATTTAAGAGGAGGCCTGACCATGAAATTACTGATAGCGGTTATTCAGGATAAGGACAGCAACCGGCTGTCCAATGCATTGATCAAGGAAGGGTTCCGGGCGACGAAGCTGGCGAGCACCGGCGGATTCCTTCGCGCGGGCAATACGACGTTCCTGATCGGAATCGAGGACGATCGGGTGCAAAGCGCTCTGGATGTCATTCGTTCCAGCTGTAAAGTGCGCGACCAACTGGTCACGCCGGTATCGCCCGTCAGCGGAGCGGCGGATTCCTACATTCCGTTTCCCGTCGAGGTCCAGGTGGGCGGGGCGGCCGTATTCGTGCTTCCGGTCGAGCGATTCGAACATTTCTGACGGTTGGGCGGTGTGATCGGACATGAAGATCCAACCGGGATTACATCCCGTGGGCAAGACGATCCAGCGGGGAGACATGCCGGCCAGGCCGGCGCAGTCTCAGAACTTCGGCGACCTGATGCAGCAGCAGGACGAACAGCGTTCGCACGAGGAATTGCAGCGCAAGCTGGAGGATATCCGCATGCAGGGCGAGCGGCTGACCCGTTCGATGACGATTCGGGAGCTGGTGCTCTATCGGCAGATGGTCAAAGCGTTTCTGGAGGATACGGTGCGCCGCGGCATTGCTTTGAAGGAGACGAGAGGCTGGGACCGGAGAGGCCGCGGCAAAAGGTACAAACTGCTCGAAGAAGTCGATGCGATGCTCATTGGCATGGGAGAAGAGCTGCTGCAGAGCGAAGAGGGACGAATCGACCTGCTGCAGAAGGTCGGGGAGATTCGCGGCCTGCTGATCAATATTGCATTTTGAGTATGAACTAAGGAGCTTCACGAGATGGGTTTTCAACAGATTGCGGGACAAGAGAGGGCGAAATCGCTTCTGCGCAATGCGCTTGCGGCGAATCGGCTAGCGCACGCCTACCTGTTCGCGGGACCGCCCGGATCGGGGAGGATGGAGACGGCGCAGGCGTTCGCGCAAGCGATTTTTTGCGAGAAGGGCGGCAGCGACGCTTGCGGCGAGTGCCTGGAATGCCGCAAGGTGATGCACGGCAACCATCCGGACCTTCACGTTATCCGGCCCGACGGGGCAACCGTGAAGATCGAGCAGATTCGATCGCTGCAGCGAGAACTCGCTTACCGCAGCTCCGGAGCGGGCTATAAAGTGTACATTATCGAAGCGGCCGAGACGATGACGACCCAGGCGAGCAACAGCCTGCTTAAATTTTTGGAGGAGCCTCCTTCTCCCGTCGTCGCCATTCTGCTTGCCCCGAGCGCGCAAGCGGTGCTGCCGACCATTCTCTCGCGGACGCAGCTCGTGCCTTTCGTGCCCGGAGATCGCCAGGCGCTGGAAAACATTCTCGTGCAGGAGGGCAAGCCTCCGTTGCTGGCGCGGGCGGCCGTTCACCTGTCCCCGGGGCTCGGAGCCAGCCGGAAATTGGTAGACGAGAATTGGTTTGCAGATATCCGAAACGTAGTGATACAATTAGGCAAGGAGAGTCCGTCCCGGTTCGCCGCCAATCTGCTTCAAGCGCAGCAGCGGGTGTTTAAGACGGAGCTCGCCGAACATGTTGACATTTTGCTGCAAATGTTTGCTTTGTGGTATAGAGATATGATTTACGCCATGACCGACCGTCAGAGCCATATGGTGTTCCCGGACCAGGCGGAATGGATTTCTAAGACGGCTTGGAGCCGATCGATCGGGTCCTGGGTGAGGATCATGGAATCCGCGCTGACGGCGGCAAGGAGGATTAAAGCTCACGTGGCGCCGCAATTAGCGCTGGAGCAATTTCTGGTGAACGTGCGGGAGGGGTAGATTTGTACGATGTGGTGGGAGTCCGCTTCAAGAAGGCGGGCAAAATCTATTATTTCGATCCCGCCGAGCATCCGGTGTCCAAAGATCAGCATGTCATCGTGGAGACGGCACGCGGCGTGGAATACGGCAAAGTCGTCGTCGGCCCGAAGACGGTAGGGGAAGAGGATGTCGTTCTTCCGCTCAAGAAGGTCATTCGCATCGCGGGCGATCCCGACGCGAAGGCCGTCGAGGAGAACCGCAACGCAGCCAAGAACGCATTTACCGTCGGACTGCAGAAAATCAAGGATCACGCGCTCAAGATGAAGCTCGTGGACGTGGAATACACGTTTGACCGGAACAAAATCATTTTTTACTTTACGGCCGAAGGTCGCGTCGACTTCCGGGAGCTCGTGAAGGATTTGGCTGGCGTATTCCGAACCCGCATCGAATTGCGGCAGATCGGGGTGCGCGACGAAGCCAAGATGCTTGGCGGAATAGGGCCGTGCGGACGAGTGCTCTGCTGCTCCTCGTGGCTGGGAGATTTCGAACCGGTATCCATCAAGATGGCGAAGGATCAGAATCTGTCGCTGAATCCGACGAAAATCTCCGGTCTGTGCGGACGTTTGATGTGTTGTTTGAAGTACGAGCATGACAACTACGAGAGCGCCAAAGAAGAATTGCCGGCGGTAGGCAAGACGGTCGTAACGTCGATGGGAGAGGGGAAAGTCGTTGGCATTAACCTCGGCTCCCGAAGCGTGCACGTACAGCTGTTCGAGCTGGGCAAAGTGAAAGAGCTGCCCTTCGACGATGTCGTCTTGAAGTGAATGCCTGACCTTCCGAAATGACATGGCGGATGCCTTGAGGTGGATATCTGTTCATGAAAGACATTTTCCTTCATATGGATGAACTCGAATCGCATTTGGGTAAAGTATATGCCGAATTCGGAGATCTCAAGCTGAAGTTCAAGGAGCTGCTGGAGGAGAACCAGCGGCTGCGGATCGAAAATCAGCAGCTCAGAAAAGTATTGAAGCGGGAAACGGAATCCGTAGCGGTTACCCAGGAAGCGGCGGAAGAACCGGCTGCCGCGAAGGGGGACGCCGAACAGGCGCCGCCGGCGAGCGCGGGCGTCGGAGAAGGCTACGATAATCTCGCCCGGCTCTATCACGAAGGCTTCCATATCTGCAACGTCTATTACGGTCATCTGCGGATGGAAGGGGATTGCTTGTTCTGTTTGTCTTTTTTAAGTAAATAAGAGTTGAAAGCAACGGGCCCGACCGGCACGTTGCTTTTTTGCACGATTCAGAAAGTATAAAATCCGCTATCCTTTCCCGAATCGTCTCCGACAAAACGCATTCTCCGTCCTAAGGACGCCGAAGACGTTTTTGCTTGGACATTGAAGTTTCGCCGTACGTTGCGCCCGGAGGTTGGCCCATGCAGGAACATAAGCTGTTTTTTAAAATTCTGTCTTACTTCATCTCGCTGTTGATTCCGATTCTGTTGATCGGTTATATCGTTTACGTGAACGTGGACAGGCTGATGAGCAAAGACGTGTCGGATAGGCTGCAGGCCAATCTGACGGCATCGGTATCCCATATCGACGTGAATTTGGAGATGGTGCGGACGACGCATAACAATCTGATGATCAACGATATCGTCCAGCAGTACCTGAAACCGTATTCGCTCCAAACCGCTCAAGATAAAATCAACGTTCCCTCTATCATTCGAACGATCGCGGCCAATCGAAGCACGCTCAGCTCGTTTATCGATACCGTGTTTCTGTACAGCGACGTGGAGAAGGTCTATACGGCCGACGGCGTGGTCGATTTCGAGACTTTCTTCAACAAGTTTTACGCGTTCGACCGCCTTGCGGAAGCTTATTGGAAGGGCCGTCTGGCCCAGGATCGCATTTTCGAAATTCTTCCGCCGACCGAGGTTCGGCTGGGCGACGGAGGACGGCGCACGGTCATTCCGGAAGTGACGACGCAGTACGTCAACGGCCATCTCATTACCTCGGTCACGACGATTCCCGCCCGTTCGGTGCTGCGCGCGCTGACCAATAACTCCATCTACGAGTCGACGGCCTACATTGTGACCGACGCGGACCGCTCGATTATGATGCGCTCGGATC
>JAEZZE010000244.1 GCA_023418755.1 Bacillota bacterium
GGCTCGCCCTGCTCATACCGGTCATTTGGCACGGCTTTTACGATTTTATGCTACTCACGTTTCCGCCGACCTGGCTATGGACGGCCGTTCCGTTCATGTTCTTGCTCTGGTTCATCGGCATGAGAATGGTGAACAGCGCCAATGCGGTGTCACCGTTCCGCTTCCTTAAGCGCGAGGAAGAGATTAAATTTTAACCGATCGGTCGATACTGGAGAAGGGAATATCCGGTATGAAGGAGAGGATTGCCCGATGTCGCAGCGGCTGAAGGTGACCATTCGATGCAATCGGTGCCACGAAAAATTCATTCTGCGCGGACGGAAGGAACGGGGTAAAGTCGACACCGGTTTCAAAATGTGCCTGTGCAGCAACGCGGAAGATTTCGAGATCGAAGAGGAAGCGCTCGTGTGACGAGACCGTTTCCTCTTCTTTTCGTTTCGGCGTCCGCGCATAATGTAAGGCTCTTCTTCCCAAAATAACGGCATCACATTTGTGGGGATGAAAGGGGTCGGCATTGCATGTACGCACGATTAAGTTCCATTATGTTCCCGATCGCTGCGCTTCTATTCGTAGGGGCTATCGTCTGGGGGTACCAGGAGCATCAGGAGAAAAATTCGATCTTGATCAAGGCGGAGAACCAATATCAACGCGCGTTTCACGATTTGAGCCACCATATGGGAAGGCTGCACGACCAGCTCGGCGAGACGCTTGCGGTGTCTTCGGCGTCTCACGGCATGCAGCGCAAGGGGCTCGTTAACGTCTGGAGATTGACGAGCCAAGCGCAGAACGAGATCAACCAGCTTCCGCTGGCGATGCTGCCGTTTAACAAGGCCGAGCAATTTTTAGCGCGTATTTCCAACTTTGCCTACCGAACGGCCGTTCGCGACCTGACGAAGCAGCCGCTGTCGCCGGAAGAAATGAAGATGATGAAATCGCTGTATCAGGCCTCCGATTCGATTAACCAAGAGCTGGGCAAAGTCCAGGACGCGGTCATCAAGGACCGGTTGCGCTGGATGGACGTCGAAGTCGCGATGGCCAGCGAGAACGGCCCGAACGACAACACGATCATCGACGGTTTCAAGGCGATGGACAAGCAAATGGGCGCTTATCCGGAGTCGGATTGGGGACCTTCCGCGATGTCGTCCGACCGCGAGCTTAGCACCTCCGGACTGGAGGGCAAGCAGATGACGCCGGAGGAGATCCGGAACAAAGCGCTTGAATTTCTTGGCCAACAGGCCCGGGGCGGGGAAGTCGACGTCAGCGAGGACGGCAACGAGACGCAAATGCCCGCGTACACGGTATCCGTCAAAGGAAACGGAGGTACGCTGATCCAACTCGATTACACGCGCAAAGGCGGGCATCTCCTCTGGTTCATGAATCCGAGAGACGTCAAATCGCGCAAAATCAACTTCGATACGGCGCGCAACAAAGGCTCTCAATTCCTGGTCAGGCACGGATACAAAAATATGACGCCGATCGCTTACGACGAATACGACCACGTAGCCGTCTTCACTTACGCCAGCACGATCGACGGCGTGAAGATCTACCCGGATAAAGTGACGGTTAGGGTGGCGCTGGATAACGGAGAGGTGGTCGGTTTGCAGGCCAGGGACCATGTTTTCGCCCCGAAGCTGCTTACCCCGGGCAAGCCTAAGCTGACCAAGGAGCAGGCTCAGAAGGGCCTTAATCCCGAATTCCGGATCGAAAACCACTCTTTGGCCGTTATCGAGAACGACTTGAAGGAGCCGACGCTGTGCCACGAGTTCATAGGCCGCGTGAACGACCACCGTTACCGGATTTACCTGAACGCGGATACCGGACTTGAAGAGAGCATCGAACAGATCGCGGATGCGGAAAAGACGCTTTACAAATAAGTTCGGCGAAATGGGGCTGTCTCATAAGTTTACTTATGGGACAGCCTCTTCGTCATTCCCGAAATCTCCCGCCCGTGATATAATGTGGCAGTACGCGATCGAATTTCTTCGAACAAGCCTACGTGGAGGGTTATGGGTGCTGCCGAAAATCAATCAAATGATGTACATACAGACCGAAGCCGAGGCCGACGCCGAGCCCGTGACGCTTCGCTCCCGCGTGGCCGACCAGGACGAATCGAACATCTATATCGAGATTCCGTTGAACGAGAAAAACCGACGGCTCTATAGGGCGAGCGTGGGAGAGCGGCTTCAGATCTACTATTTCACCCAGGACGGGGTCAAGCATCTGTTCGAGACTACCGTGCAGGGGTTTCGCAAGGAGTCGGTCTCACTCGTCGCCATTCGCAAGCCCGACCCCGAACAGATCACGAAGGATCAACGGCGCCGTTTTCTGAGAGTGGAGACGAACCTGGAGATTGCCGTCAGAATCGGGGATAAACTTCGTTTCGTTGCCGTTACCGAAGATTTGGGCGGAGGGGGAGTGTCGTTTCTTTGCGAGCGGAAATGGCCGGTCGAGCCGAATGTCCTGGTTTCTTGTTGGTTATTATTAAGCTATAAGGGCGGATCGGTCGCGCATGCCCATTTCGAAGGAGAAGTCGTGAGGGTGCTTCCCATCGAGCCGGATAAGCATTTGGTCATGCTGCGGTTTGCGAATATTACCGACTCCGACCAGCAAAAAATCATACGTTACTGCTTCGAGCGCCAATTGGACCTGCGAAGGGATTGATCGCGGCTCCCCTCGAAGCGAAGCGCGGAGGCATACGGAAATGGCGGCAGAACGGAAAACGTCCGAGCATTCCGATTTCGCGGATTGGTCGGATCGCGCGGAAAGATGGATCGTCAGGGGAATCAAGGCGCTAGTCGTGCTGCTTATCGTGTCCCAGCTGGCTCTGCAGTTTCCGGGGATCCGGCAATGGCTGACGACAACGGACCGTTCGGAGGGAGTTCCTTACCGGAATCCGCCGCGTTGGCCGTCTTGATTTTTGCATAGAGAGAGGCCCTGTGGTATAATTTTCTCGACCCATGCAGGCCCAGCCTGCCTTATTTTTTGAACGCAAGGTTCATTCTTGTTGTCGGCATGTAGGAGGCTAGTTGTTCGCTCATGAACGTATCTCACAATCATCGGATCAATATCGCGATCGACGGGCCCGCGGGAGCCGGCAAGAGCACGGTAGCCCGCAAGGTGGCAAGCGCCCTTCAATATGTCTATATAGATACGGGAGCGATGTACCGGGCGGTTACGCTGAAGGTGCTGGAAGCGGGAATGTCGACGGACGACGACGCGGCGGTAGGCCGCTTGGCGGACGGAATGGAGATCGAGCTTCTTCCCGGAAGCGACGCCCAACAGGTTCGCGCGAACGGAGAGAACGTCACCGCGAAGCTCAGGTCGTTGGAGATCAACCGCAACGTTTCTTTCGTGGCCAGGCTGCCGCGGGTCCGGTCGCGAATGGCCGAGCTGCAGCGCCGCATGGCTCAAGGCAAAGGCGTCGTCATGGACGGACGGGACATCGGCACTCATGTTCTGCCCGATGCCGAATTGAAGGTGTTCCTTACCGCATCCCCGCGCGAGCGGGCGACGCGGCGGTTCCGCGAATTGGAGCCGGGAACGGAGATTACGCTGGATCAGCTGGAAAGGGAGATCGCGGAACGCGATCGGCTCGATCGAGAGAGGGAAATCGCGCCTCTCCTCCAAGCTTCGGACGCCCGCCTGCTCGACTCGACCGGGATGACGGCGGACGAAGTGGCGGAACAAATCGTGCAGTGGGGACTTGCGGCGGCACGAACCATTTCAGCGGAGGAGAAGTAGACTATGTTATACCGGATTGCAAGAGTCATTCTCCGAGCCTTGTACCTGCTGCTCTATCGCTTGGAAGCCAGGGGAATCGAGAATATCCCCCGGGAAGGTCCGGTAGTGCTGTGTAG